>JBAUGM010000492.1:0-8842 GCA_049679725.1 Tepidisphaeraceae bacterium | reverse complement strand
TCGCACCTCCCCGACCAGCTCGCGCTCCGCGTCGCCCGGTGGGCGATGCGAAGGCGGCGGGACGGGGCCGGGTCGGTGGCCGCGACACCAGCCGCAGTGGCCGCAGTCGTTGGGCATGGGTTCGCCGAAGTACGTGAGCAGCCGCGCGGTCTTGCAGCCGTCGTGCGACGCGAAGGCGAGCACTTCGTTCAGCCGCACGATGTCGCGCGACTCGCGCTCGGCGAAGCGGGCCGTCATCGTCCCGGTCAGCGCAGCCAGGTCATCGGGCGTGCGGAGCAGGCGGTATCCGTGGCGCACGCCGGCGACTTGCAGGACGAGCTCGCCCTGCTCTTCGAGGTAGTTGATGGCCGCGACGACGCGCTCGCGCGGCTCGCCGAGCGAGATCGCCGTCGCGTGGACGTCGATGTTCGACCACGTCTTCGCCCGCCGCGCGTGCTTGAACACCCGGCGGAGGAAGTCGGCGCGCTTCGCGTCGAACTTCGCGAAGACCTGCTCGAGTGGCTGCCGCGATTGAAACTTGTACTCGCTGTAGAACGGCCCGGTCGACGCGAGGTAGCCGTCGAGCTGCAAATACGTCAGCAGCGTCTCGACGACGAGCGGCCGGGTGTCGTGCGTGCTCGACAGCTCGCTCGTCGACACATCGAACAGCTCGCCGAGCGACAGCACGTCATGGAGGATCCCCGCAACGGCCTCGGGCGTCGGCGTGTCGCCGAAGGTGAAGTTCTCCAGCGTCACCAAATCGTCGGCGGACGCGAGCGCCTCGCAGGTCGAAGGTTTTCCATCCCGCCCCGCCCGGCCGATCTCCTGCGCGTAGTTCTCCAGGCTCTTGGGGAGGTTGAAGTGGTAGACGTAGCGGATGTTCGACTTGTCGATGCCCATGCCGAACGCGATCGTCGCGACGACGACCTTGTGGTCGGATGCCATGAACGCATCCTGCACCGCGTGCCGATCGTCCGCGTCCATGCCCGCGTGGTATGCGGCGGCGTCGATGCCCTTGTCGTTGAGGAACGCCGCGACATCCTCGGCCGTGCGCTGGAGCGTGACGTAGACGACGGTCGGGCCGCGCTCACGCTTCATGATGCGCAGGGCGAGGAGGCGCGATCGCTGCCGCCCATCGACGGGCGTGACCATCAGCGCGAGATTCGGCCGGTAGAAGCCCGTGCGGACGACGTCGTCGTCCGCGATGTCGAACGCGGCGGCGATCTGCCTGGCGACGGGCGGCGTCGCCGTCGCCGTCAGCGCGAGCACCCGGGCGACGTTCAGCCGCTTGGCCAGCGGCGCGAGCTTGAGGTAGTCGGGCCGGAAGTTGTGGCCCCACTCGCTGATGCAGTGCGCCTCGTCGACGGCGAGCAGCGGAATCGTCAGCCGTGAGAGCGTCGCGAGGAACCGCTCGTTGGCGAGGCGCTCCGGCGCGACGTAGAGGATCTTCAGCGTGCCGTCGCGGAGCCTTTGGTAGACGTCGCGCGCGCCGGCGGCGTCGAGTGACGAATCCAGTCTCGCTGCTGCGACACCTTTTGAGATCAGGAAGTCGATCTGATCCTTCATCAGCGCGATCAGCGGCGAGATGACGACCGTCACCCCGTCGAGCAACAGCGCCGGCAGTTGGTAGCAGAGGCTCTTGCCCGCACCGGTGGGGAAGATGGCGAGGACGGACTTGCCGTCGAGCAACCGGCTGACAACGGCTTCCTGGCCTTCGCGAAAGGCGGGGAAGCCGAAGACGTCGCGCAAGACTTGTTCGGCGGAAGCGGTATCGGGCATGGGCCGTCCGGTTTGGTTAGGACAATGTTAGATTCCGCCTGAGGACGGTCAAATGGACGGCGCGTTCGCGACAGGCGAACAGATCAGGTGGAGTGCTCTGCAATGAGCGGGTTGCTGGCCCTGAAGGACGGGAAGCGCGAGAAGTCCCGATCGACGCTCCAAAGCGTTTTGACGCCGTGTGAAAGACAAATCGCGGCGATGCGCGCGTCGTGGATGAGAGGGCCGGCGATGGCGCCGGCGACGGAAACCTGCCGAAGGCGCTCGTAGTGGTCTAACCCTTCGCCGATGAAGTGGAGCGTCGCACTGTCGCGCCAGCGGTCGAGGGCCGCGAACCCGTCATCCAGCGTCGACGGCGGATCGAACAGCCGCGGGCGCGTCACCGTGTTGAGGAATTCGTGCACGCACGGCCAGGGAATGGCCCACGGGTCACCGGACGATGCGAGCCCCACCAGGGCGGTGAGGGCCTTCTCGTGGAGCGGCATCTCCCCCCGATGCGCGTAGACGAGCAGTTGCGTGTCGACCGCGATCACCGACCGCCTGCGCCTTCGTCGCCGTAAAGCAGGTCGCGCAGGTTTCGCCACGACAGGTCGGGTGGAGCACCGCGGCCGGTCACGACGTGGGGGCGAACCTGCGTCGCGCGCTTCGTGCGACGCCGTTCCAGCGCCAACCGCAGCCCCTCTTCGGTGATCGATTTCAGCGTGGTGTTCTCCTTCTCCGCGGCGCGTTTGGCGCGGAGAAGAAGATCATCAGCAATATCGATGGTCGTCTTCATGTGGGTAACCATATCATCGACTTGACGGGGAGGCAACTGGAGCAAGGATCCCCGGAACGGTCCCTTCGGGGGGGGTGTTGCCGAGCCTGCCGCTTGCGGCTTCGCGGACCAACGGGCGCCGACCGCGAAGTCCCGGCGCGCCGAGACGCAACAGCAAGGATCACTTCGCCAGCGTCGCCACCAGCCGCCACACCAGGTGCGGCGAGAGCCTTCGCTTCTGCGTCGCGTTGAAGTCGTTGACGATCTGATCGAAGCGCTCCGTGTACGGCAGCCGGTCGCGCTTGCCGATTGTCTCGCCGAGCATGTCGCGCAGGGCGGCGCGGGACTCATCGGTGACGGCGGGCGGTTTCGACTTGGCTTCGCCGAGTTTGGGGAGCTTGCCGGCCTTGCGGAGGTTGAGGAGGTGGCGCCAGACTTCCTGCCGCGTCGGCGGCGGCTCGCCGTGATGTTTGGCGTAGCCGGTGTAGAGCGTTTCGAAGTGCGGCGTGTACGGCAGGTCGTCGGCGGTGCGACCGATCGACTCGTACGCCGACACCAGCGCACCCCGCTTCACGGGGACGCGCTGCGCCACGCCGGCGAATAGCGTGCCGGGCGCCTTCGCGTCCTCCACGATCGTCGACGGCGAGGACGCGTCTTGCGCATGTCGATCGAGCAGGAGCAGCACCGTGCCGAACGGGTCGCGCACGGCCGCCTTGTACCCGCGCGAGACAGGCGAGGGCGGCGACGCGAACTTCAGTTTCAGCGCCTCGCGACGCTTGTATAGCTCGCGGACGTCGTCCACGAGGTAGTACGTCGCGTCGGCGGGCAGGTCGGGGTCGGTGTGGAGGACGAGTTCCGTGTCGCCGTCGGACAGGACGAAGCTCGCGAGGCGCGCGTCCTGCCGCAGGAGCTTCATGCCGAGCACGCCCTGGTAGTAGCGCACGGCGGCCTCCAGCGATGGCACGCGCAGGATGATACGGTCGACTTTGCGGAGCATTTTCGCAGTAAGCACGAGATCCGAAGCACGAAGCACGAAACAAATCTCAAATCAGAACGAAGAAATGCTTCAAACGACGCCCTGCGCTTCGTTTTCTTCCTTCGTGCTTGGAACTTGTTTCGTGCTTCGTGCTTCGGATTTCGTGCTTTGATCCTCTTCCGCCTCCTGCTCCGCCTGTTCCTTCTCCGTCGGCGCGTGGAAGCCGCCGCGGAGGACGAAGATGCCGCCGACGAGGTTCCACAGGATCTGCACGAGGCGGATCGACATCGTCAGCGCGAACGCCTGCGCCACGGTGACGCCGTGGCTGCGCGTCAGCAGGATGGCGAAGAACTCCATCACGCCGGCGCCCTGCGGCGAGATCGGCAGCGCCCCGGCGAGCACGATCACGGGAACGGCCACCCAGTAGTAAAGCGGGTGCAGCGGCTGATACGTCTTAAGGTCCGTCAGCCCGAACGCAATCCCCGCGAACATCGCGGAGAGGATCACCGTGATGTGGACGGGAAACGTGCCGACCAGCGCGCCGAGCACCAGCCACGGCCGGCGACGGTAGACCTCCATGGCGTCGAGCGCCTTGGTCACCTGCCGCTGCATGGGCAAGCGGCGCAGGACAAAGTCGACTCCCAGCGCGCGGCGCAAGGCAGGCGTATAGAAGACGAGCAGCCCGACCACCATCGCCCCGATGACGATCGCCGACGCGATGGCGACGCGCCGGCACGCGGGCTCCTCCCACTGGAGTGACGCCATCACCCCGCCGAGGATGATCAGCGCGACCAGCCCGATCGCGCGGTCGACGATCACGCTCATCACCGCGCGGGTGCGCAGGTGCGTGTGCTTAGCGGCGTAGTACGCCTTGAGCACGTCGCCGCCCGTGGAGCCGGGCATGAACGTGTTGTAGAACGCGCCGACCATGTTGATGACGAACGCGCGGGCAGCGCCCAGGTGAATGTCCAGCGCCGTGAGGAGCAGGTGCCAGCGGAAGCCGGTGATCAGGAACGTAACGGGGAAGATCAGGACCGACGCCCAGAGGAAGACCGGGTCGGCATTGTGCAGCATGTGCCGCAGGCCCGCCTGCACGAGCGGGTACGGGACGCGCACCTCGTACCCGCCGTCGACTTGCGACGGATCGAACCACTCGCCCTTTTTCGTCTGTGGATCCTCGACGAGGAGGCGCAGCGCTCGCGGATCGCGCAGGTCATCGTTCAGGTCGACCGCAAGCAGCGGGCGCGCCTGCACGCCGTCTCCCACGCGCAGCTTGACCTCCGTGCGGTCGGCCTCGTTGACGAGCTCGCCGACGGGGACGACGTTGCCTTCGCGCCCGGGGACGGGGTCGAGAATCTTGACCGTGGGAGAGGATTCATCCCACGGCTCGGCCAGGCGAACCTTGACCGGCAGGTTGCCGGCGCCCAGGACGAGAACCTGGTCGCGCCAGGAAATGTTGACGACGACGTACCAGATGCCCGCCACGGCGATGCCCCAGCGGACAACGAACATCGCCCATTTCTTGAACCCTTGACTCATTTCCGGGGGGATTCTCGTGAAATTAGGGCACTTACGCAACGCCGGGGATCAACGATCGCCATCGAATCCCCGGCCCCGAGGTCGGGTGCTTGCTCCGGGAATTCGTGCCGCTATGGTATCGGCCTCTTACTGTTTTCCAGCATCTTTCAGCACCCTTTGGAGAGACCATGCCACTGATCGCCCCGCACGGCGGGAAACTCGTTGACCGCATTCTGAAACCCGACGTCGCCACCAAGGCCAAAGCCGAGGCCGCGAGCTTGCCCGCCGTCCAGCTTTCGCCGCGTGAGGCGGGCGATCTGGAGATGATCGCCATGGGCGCCTTCTCCCCGCTCAGTGGCTTCATGGGCGAGGCCGACTTCCAGCGCGTCTGCAAGGAGATGCGGCTGGCGAACGGCACGGTCTGGCCGATCCCCGTCATCCTCTCGCCCGCCGACGACGTCACCGCCAAGATCAACAAGGGTGACAAAATCGCGCTCAAGCAGGGCGACACGATCCTCGGCACGATGACCGTCACCGAAAAGTACAAGCACGACAAGGCCGTCGAGATCCCCAACGTCTACAAGACCGAGGACGAGGCGCACCCCGGCGTGAAGATCGTCAAGCAGCAGGGCAACTTCTGCCTCGCCGGCGACATCGACGTGATCACGCCGAACCCCAGCCCCGAGTTCCCCGAGTACCGCCTTCCCCCCGCCAAGACGCGCGAAGCGTTCGCGGCCAAGGGCTGGAACACGATCAGCGCCTTCCAGACGCGCAACCCGATCCACCGCAGCCACGAATACCTGACCAAGGTCGCGCAGGAGATGACCGATGGGCTGCTCATCCACCCCCTCGTGGGCGAGACGAAGTCCGATGACATCCCCGCCCAGACGCGCATGGACTGTTACCAGGTCCTGATCAACAACTACTACAACCCGAAGACGACGATGCTCAGCGTCATGCCGCTGGCCATGCGTTACGCCGGCCCGCGCGAGGCGGTGATGCACTCGATCATCCGCAAGAACTACGGCATCACGCACTTCATCGTCGGCCGCGATCACGCGGGCGTCGGCAACTACTACGGCACATACGATGCGCAGAAAATCTTCGACCAGTTCGATCTGCCGAAGGACATCGGCGTGACGATCCTGAAGTTCGAGCACACCGCCTGGTGCAACAAGTGCGAAGCGGTGGTGTCCGCCAAGACCTGCCCGCACGGCCCCGAGGACAAGGTCGCCCCGAGCGGCACGAAGGTGCGCGAAATGCTCAAGGCGGGCACGCGCCCGCCGCACGAGTTCGCCCGGCCGGAGATCGCGGACATCCTGATCAAGTGGGCGCAGTCGGTGGGGTAAGCCTCACACGGCACCGGTCAAGCAGAAAAAAGAAGCGGGCGGCTCAACGGATGAGCCGCCCGTTTTTGCTTTTGTAGTGATTTGCAAATGATATACTTGTTCCCATGACGCTGGCCTACGACGAGATCGTCGACTTCATCGCACGTGGTACCACGCCGGACGACGTCGCGTCGTTTCGCCCGTCTGATGAGGCCCAACAGCGCGCGACGGAACTACTCCAGCGTCAGAAAGCCGGCACGCTTACGCCCGATGAGGCGGCCGAGCTGTCACACTATCTCGAGCTTGAGCACATCATGCGGCTGGCGAAAGCGCGTGCCCGGCTGCACCGATCATGACCACCTACGTCCCGGCTGCACTTCGCAAGCTTGTAGCGGAGCGCGCCGACGGACTCTGCGAGTACTGCCTCATCCACGAGGACGACACGTTCTTCGACTGCCAAATCGAGCACGTCATCTCTGAAAAGCACGGCGGCGCAACCACTGCGGACAACCTCGCGTTCGCGTGCGTCTTCTGCAACCGATACAAGGGCTCCGACATCGCCTCGTTGTTCGGCGCGACGGGTCAGCTCACCAAGCTCTTCCATCCGCGGAATGATCGCTGGGCCGACCATTTCGCGCTCGCTGCTGACGGTGTGACCGTGGAGTCGCGATCGGATGTCGGCCGCGTGACGATCGAATTGCTCCGGCTCAATCATGTCGACCGGCTCAACGAACGTGAGGCGTTGAAGTTGGTAGGGCGATACCCGTCGAAGCCGGCGCTGATTCGAATGGCCCGATCACCAGCCTGACGTTCGTCCAAGCGCGATCGTGAGATCGCCGTCAATCATCATCCAACGGCACCGGCGGCGCGTCATCGGACGGCGGCGTGACCACGCCCGCGCGGACGACCAGCGTGCCCGCGGCGACGTCGCCGACGCGCTGGCGGAGGGGGGAGAGCAGGACCATGATCAGCGGGAACCCCAGCAGCAGCACGTCGACCAGGCGAAGGATGTTGCGGAGGACGATCGCCTTGGCCGTTGGGCGGGCGCCGGTCAGGTCCGCGACGCGGAGACCCAGCAGCAGCTTCCCCAGCGTGCGCGCGAACACCAACTCGGCCACCGTCGCGTACGCGATGTAGAGCAGGACCGAACCGCCCCACCACAGGTGGATGCCAGGGTCTTCAAGCCGCAGCTGCGCGGCTTCGGGCGTGGCCGTCGTGAGCCAGACGTAGACCGGCACGGCGAGCAGCGGCAGCGCGTCGATCACGCCGGCGAGGAAACGCGAGCCGTGCGGCGCCAGCGCCAACTTGTCGGCGCGGCGCATCGCCTCCTGGATCGAGCTGCGGCGGCGCAGCGTGCTGAGCATCACGAACATCAGCAGCACCATCACGCCCAACTGCAGGAACTGCGTGACGCGCGGATCGGGCGGAAGCGGCTGCACGGCGCCCTGCGTCGGCGGGGAATCGGCGCTGCCGTCGACGTTGAGCGGTTGCTCGAAGAGCTTTCCGTCACCGCCCTGGTACAGCAGGCGCAGCCGGCCGAACGCGACGGCGATCGCGCGGTCGGTGCCGGGCCCGAGCGGCGTCTGCGTCTTCAGCTCGACCGGGCTCGCGGAGTCATCGTTCAGGTGCTGCAGCAAGCCGGCGCCGACGTCGCCCGCGATCCAGAGCGTGGGACGGCCGCGAAAATTCACCAGCTCGACGCGGCGCACTTCGAACGGCGGCTTGATCGTGCCGCGGTCGGACCACGCGCCATCGTTGGTCAACTCGGCCGTTCGGATCGACCCGTCGTTCAGCGCCGCTGCGAGCACCGGTCGTCCGTCGACCACGGTCATCGCCAGCCTGGCCAGCTCTTCCTGCGGGAGCGCGGGCGGGAGCGTGGCGACGCGTTTCCACTCCCCGCGGTCGAGGCGGAACACGGCGAGCGGCACGGGCGCGGTCGTCGCTTCGACGAGCGCCCCGGTCGTTGGGCCCGTCGTCGTTGGGCCTGTCGTCGTTGGGCCCGTCGTCGCCGGGCTTGTCGTTGTCGCGCCGATCGTGGGGTGCGTCGAGCCGCGCGTCGCCGGAAAAGGCACCGACCGCGCCAATCCGACGGCCCACAGCGAATCGCCCTCCCCCGCCAGCGCGAGCACGGGCGCATCACCCGGCAATCGGTTGCCGCTACGGACGCCGGAGTCGGAGACGAAGCGCCAGTCGCCGGGGCTGTTCGGATCGTCGAGGAGCACGACCAGCTCGTCGCCGCGGTGCGTGAGCGACTTCGCCGGCGCCGCAATCTCCGCGACCTGCCGCCAGCGCTCGCTCTCGCCCGCGCCGCGCACGCGGATGATCGTCCGCTGGCCGGGCTGGTTGCGATCGGCGTTGGAGACGACGTGGGCGGCCCAGAGGCGGTCTCCCGCGCCTTCGGCGAGGAGATCGTTGGGGCCGGCGAGGCATGCCGGCGCCGCGAGCGACAGCACAACGAACGTAACCAGGGCGAGCAACATCCTCCCTCTCTCCGGTACGCCGGGGAGAGGG
>JBAUGM010000491.1:0-8708 GCA_049679725.1 Tepidisphaeraceae bacterium | reverse complement strand
GCCGGTGAGTTCGCGGACTTCCCAAGACGCACGATATCCTGCCTCATCGCCACCAACGCGCGCGCGACGGCCGCCTGGGACTCGTCCATCTCTGGGCGCGGCCGGTCCTGCTCCCGCGCGACCGCCTCACGCGACCGCTGCTCGTCCCGGGCGGCCAGCTCCTCGCGCAACCTCTCGTTGAACATTTCCTGCTTTGCGACGAGGCCGTCGTGGAGTTCCTGCAACGCGTGCAGTTGCTGGGGCGACGGGGATCGGAGTTCCGCGCGCACTTCCTGCACGATCATCTCCGCCGTTGCCTGCTCGCGCTGCTCGAGTGCGGCGCGGAGCAGCCGCACGTCGTGACGAGCGTCCCGGCGAAAGAGGATGACCAGCACAATGTTCGCGACGACGGCGAACAAGACGAGCGTCAGGATCAGGTACGGGAACATGCGCCGCCATGCGGAGACCGGCGGTTGGTGGTGCGCGAGCGGACGGATCGACAGGACCGCGTCATCGGGCGCGGATGCGGCGAGCGCGCGCTCGGGTTCACCTCGCTCGGGCAGCGTGATCGTCCACGCGGCCAGTGGATCGGCGCCATCTTGGACGGCAGCCAATGAGTCGCGGCCCGATTGCGCGGCGGGCAGTGCGTCGTCAACGGATTGCGTAGGGGCCACAGAGTCCTCTACGGATTGGGTGGAGGCGGGGCTCGGCTCATCGATCGGCGTCGGCGCGGGTTCCGGCGGCGCGCCGGCCAGCTTCGAAATGACCATCACGGTCGCGCCCAGCTCGAGCTTGTCGCCTTCGCTGACGCGACGGGGGCGGTCGACGCGGTTTCCGTTGACGTAGGTCCCGTTGGTCGACCCCATGTCTTCGATGTACCAGTCGCCGCCGTCGCAACGAAGCCGGGCGTGACGCTTGGAGACCTTGCGGTCGGCGAGTTGCAGCGTCCCGCGGCGGCCGAGCACGATCGGCTGCTCGCCACACTCGGAGATGCGCCCGCCTTCGGGGCCGCTGACGATGGCGATCAACATGGCGCGCTCCACTCACTGCGCAGCGACGGCCGCGGACGGTTCCGCCAGCCGTTTGCCCGACGCCGACCCCGACGCCGACGGCTGCGTTGCGGCGCGCTTGGCCATCGCGTCAACCTCCTGCGTCGGCGTCGTCGGCGGCAAGCCCGACACCTGACCGGCGGCCGTCTTGCGGGCGCGCATGAGGATGTCCATGTTCTCGAAGACGCTCGCCTGGCGGAGGTGCTTGCGGTAAAGGTCGGCCGACTCCACGACCCGGCCGAGCATCCCGAGAGCGGCGGCCTTGTTGGAGGTGTACATCGGCTCGCCGGGCACGACGGCTGCGGCGCGGTCGAAGTACGCGATGGCGGACTCGTAGTCCCCCTGCATGAAATGGACCATGCCCAGGTTGTTGAGCAGGACGGGATCCTTCGGCGAGCGTTTGACGCCGGCGGTTAGCGCGGCGCGTGCGTCGTCGGTGCGGTCGACCGACAGGTACGCTTCGGCCAGCGCGTTGTACGCCGGCGAGTAGTCGGGGTAGCGCTGAAGCAGGTTGCGCAGCACGCCGACCGCTTGCGACGTCTCCCCTTTCGCCGCCAGGATGCGGGCCAGGGAATACATGGTGGCGGCCGTGGGCGGCTTGCCGGCGCCGGCGTCGAAGGCATCCTGCGCCATGGCGTCTGCGGTCGTCTCGGACGAAGATCGATGATTCGACTTCGCGGATGCGTCGGCGCCGCTCGACTGGCAGCCAACCAGGGTGAGAATCAGCGCTGCCGCCAGCGCCGAGCCGGCAAAGGCGGCGACGCGATGCCGCGCGGCGCCCGCGCGGGCATCGCCGTCATGGTTCACGCCGTCTTCTGACACTCCGCAGAACAGATTAGTCCGCACAGAATCCTCCCGGTTACTACGATGTTCCCCGTACGCACGAGCGCTATCTGGAATACCCGCCACCACCACCACTGCCACCGCCGCCACTGCTGCCGCCGCCGCGGTTGCTGCCGCTGCCGCCGGTGCCGCTGGGTTGGAAGCTGGACTCTTGCCCGTTCGTCGACATACCGCCGCCGCCGCGGCCGCCTTGCTCGGAGCGCTTTTGCTCCTGCGCCGCCAGTCGCAGCACGCGCTCGGATGAGATGCCGTCGCCGTCGGGCAACTCGTCCACGAAGGCGATTCGATCCGCCGCGTGGCCGACTGCCAAGCTGCGCTTGCGGAGCACGTCGAGCCGCGCGTGATAGAGGTCTTCGGGGGTGTCGCCGCGGAGCACGTTGATCTCCACTTTTCGGTCGGCTTCCCGCGGCAGCAGCGCATCGAGCTGGCGCTCGCCGATGAGGTTCAGCTCCGCGCCGCCGATGACGAAGTGGTGCGGATAGATCGTCCGCCCGATCGCGGCGCCGTCGCGGACCTGCTGCGAGAGGCTCATCTCGACGATGTCGGCGTTGAGCGTGCGCTCCGGCGGGATGTGGGCGATCGTATCCGGCTGCTCCTGCCGCTCGGGCCCCGAAGCGCACCCCGCCGCCAGCGCCGCGACGGCGGCCGCGACCAGCGACGGAAACCGGAACCACCTCGTCAAACTCTCTCGATGCGTTCGCATAAGCTCCTCGTTTTGACGCGCCTTACCCGTTTGAGAACATCGCATGGATCTTGATCACAGCCGGCCCCAGGATCACGATGAACACGACCGGAAAGATGAACAGCACCATCGGGAACAGCAGCTTGACGGCAAGCTTCTCGGCCTGCTCCTCGGCGCGCTGACTGCGCTCGGTGCGGAGCGCGTCCGCGTACGTCCGCAGGGCCTGGCTCACGCTCGTGCCGAAGCGCTCGGATTGGACGAGCGTGGCCACGAGCGAGGCGATGTCGTCGACCCCGGTTCGCCGCGCCATGTTGCGCAGCGCTTGCGCGCGCGGCGCGCCCAGGTGCATCTCGAGCGTGGCGAGCGACATCTCGTCGGCTAACGTCGTGCTCACGCCGCGGAAATCGTCTGCGACGGCGTTCCAGGCCATCTCGAGGCCCATCCCGGAGGTGACGCAGATCTCCAGCAGGTCGATGGCGTCGGGAAGCTGTTCCCGGACCTCCTGCCGCCGGCGGTCGCGCCGGTAACGGACGAACAGGTTCGGCATGATCGCGAGGACCGTCGTGACGACGAGGACGACGCAGATTCCGACGATCATCGGAAGGCGCAGCGCCAGGGCCAGCAATCCGGCAACGGGCAGCGCGATCACGAATAACAGGAGCTGCGCGCCCATGAAGATCATGGGCGCCGCCGGGTCGTAGAAGCCGGCGTGGGTAAGCTTTTCGCGCAGGTCTGCGCTCGACGGAGCATCTGAAGAGGACGACACGGCGCGTCCGACGTTTTCGAGCGTGTTGACGAGTCTCGTCCCGCTCACCTGGCCCATCGGCGCGAACTGGCTGCCTTGACCCGCGCCGGCGCCGAACAACCGCGCCTCCAGCGCCCGCCGCCGACCGCCCATCACGGCAATGACCGCGCCGCCGACGAAGATGACGGCGAGGAACGTCAGGATGGGAATGATCCAGGGGTTCATACGCGTCGACTCAGTACTTCAACCTGGCCATGCGGCCCATCACCCACCCGCCGACCGTCATCATGCAGAGGGCGGTGATGATCATCACGTTGCCCCAGAACTCGGTGAAGAACGGCGCCATGTACTTCGAGTTGAGGATGTTCAGGATGATGAACAGCAGGATGGGCAGCCCGAGCAGCACCCACTTGCTCAACTGTGCTTCGGTGGTGAGGACGCGGGCGCGGCGGTGAAGGCGCATGCGCTCGCGGACGACCCACGCCACGCGCTCCATCATGTCCGCCAGGTTCCCGCCGCTGCGGAGCTGGATGATGACGGACGCGGCGAAGATGCGCATGTCCGAGGTGCGCGATCGTTCCGCGGCTTTCCGCAGCGCCTCCTGCACGCTCATCCCCAGCGACTCCTGCTCGACGATCTCGGAAAACATCGTCCCGACCGGCGGCTCCATCTCCTCGGACATGAGCCGGAACGCGCCGCTGAGCGGGTGTCCGGCGCGCAGCGAGCGCGCGCCCAGGTCGAGCGCGTCGACGAGCTGCCTCTCGAAGAACTCCATCTGCTTCTTC
Organism: Tepidisphaeraceae bacterium; assembly: GCA_049679725.1. GTDB lineage: Bacteria > Planctomycetota > Phycisphaerae > Tepidisphaerales > Tepidisphaeraceae > DASYWJ01. The sequence continues at coordinate 4,625 of JBAUGM010000491.1, read as the reverse complement.
ATGCAGTTGAGCAGGTAGATGCGGAAGCCGAAGATGATGGCCAGCGGCAGCGCGATGCCCAGCATGAGGTTGTTGACCAGGACGACGCTCGCCGCGAAACAGAGCGCGCACACCGTCGCGAGCATCAACAGCACGCGCGGCATCGGCGTTTCCCAGCCGGCGTCCTGGCGGATCTGTTCCAGCCGCTGCAGCAGCGTCCGCGGACCCTCCGTGGGCACGACGGTTTCGACGAGTTCCCCGTCATGCCACAAACGCAGCACGCGCTCGTTGCCCGCATCCAAACTCCCCTGGCGCAACGCGCCGCCTTGCAGGCCGAGCCGGTTGCGGAGCTGCTCGCGGTGCCGCGAACGGTGCAGGTACCACGCGGTGACGGCCGCGTACCACACGGCGAGGACCAGCCCGAACACGGAGAAGAGGACCAGCCACTGCCAGAGCTGTTCGGGATCCCTTATCAAATCCTTGAGCACGGTCATCGCTCCTGTCCCATTTCCCGATCCACCTCACACACGATCAGCCGCGGCCGCGCGCCGGGGTCAGCACGCGCTGTCGGAACATTTCCGGCGGCAGTTCGACGCCTTCGCTCTGGATGCGCTCCAGGAGCTGCGGCCGGACACCGCACACTTCAAACTGTCCCGTGGCATGCCCGTCCGCATCCACCGACGCCTGACGGAAGCGGAAGAGGTCTTGCAGGCAAAACGCATCGCCTTCCATCCCGGTGACTTCCGCGATGTTGGTGACCTTGCGGCGCCCGCCCGTCAGCCGCGCGACGTGAACCATCAGGTTAATGGCCGACGCCATCTGCTGGCGGATGGCGACGACGGGGAAGTTCAGCCCCGCCATCGCCACCATGTTCTCGATGCGCCGGACCGCGTCGCGGGGGTTGTTCGCGTGGACGGTCGTCATCGACCCATCGTGCCCCGTGTTCATCGCCTGCAGCACGTCGAGCGCTTCGGCCCCGCGCACCTCGCCGAGGATGATGCGGTCGGGGCGCATGCGCAGGGAGTTCTTCAGCAGGTCGCGCTGCGTCACCTCGCCCTTGCTCTCGATGTTCGGGGGTCGCGTCTCCAGCCGCACGACGTGCCGACGCTGCAACTGCAGTTCGGCCGCGTCCTCGATCGTCACCACGCGCTCCCCCTGTGGGATCCAGCGCGAGAGCACGTTCAGCAGCGTGGTCTTACCGGAGCCCGTGCCGCCGGAGATCACGATGTTGAACCGGCAGCGGACGCACGCTTCGAGGAACCTGGTCATGTCGGGGGTGATCGCGCCGATGCCGGTCAGCCGCTCGATGTCGAACGGGATCTTGCCGAAGCGGCGGATGCTCATGGCCGGGCCGTCCAGGGCCAGCGGCGGGATGATGGCGTTGACGCGGCTGCCGTCGGCGAGTCGGGCGTCGAGCATCGGCGAGCTTTCGTCGATGCGCCGCCCGATGCGCGCCGCGATGCGCTGGATCACCTGCACGAGGTGGGCGTCGTCGCGAAAGAGCTGCTCGGTCTCCTCCAGCCGGCCCAGTCGCTCGACGTAGATCAGGTGCGGGCCGTTGACGAGGATGTCCGTGATCGTCGGGTCGCGCAGCAGCTCCTCGATCGGCCCGAGCCCGAATACCTCGTCCATGACCTCGCGCAGCAGCCGCTGCTTGTCCGGCGCGGACAAGGGGGTGCGCTGTTCGCCCAGCAGTTGGTCGATGCGCCGCGAGCACTCGCGCTGCAGCTCCTCGCGCGGCATCCGCCGCGCTTGCGCGAGATCCATGTTCTCCAGCAGCCGGCGGTGCACCTCGATCTTCACGGCCTGTGACGGGGATGGGCCCACGGCCACCGGCGCCGAAGTGATCGGCGGCGAAGCGATGGGCGGGGGCGCGGCGGGAGCCGGCATCGTGGCGGTCGCCGGGCCGTTGGATCCGGCGGGCATGAAGGGGGCGGTCAGTCGGTTGAACATCGTCTTGCACTCCTCTTGCCGGTCAACCGGCCGTCCCCTGGTGCGAAGCCCTGCTCGGGGTCAGGCTGGTCATGAGTTCCTGAAGGTCCTTGCGGAACGGGGACCGCGGCGCGACCTGCGCGATCGTCTTGCCGAAGTTGGCCCCTTCGCTGGCGGTGGCGAAGTCGCTGCGCAAGCACCGCACCGTGACGCCGCCGCCCAGCACCATGGCGGCGTCGTTGACGCTGATCGGAGAGCGCCGCGCGTAGCGGTTGGCAACGGGGATCACGTGCCGGCGCGGGATCCCCAGCACGTCGAGCCAGTCGAGCATCGCGCGCGCGAGGCGCACGTCCTTGACCATGAGCTGGAAGACGAGCAGCACGTGCGTGCTCGCCGACACCAGCGCCGCCACCGCCTCCGCCGGCAGGCGCGGAGCGTCGATCACCGTGCAGCGGTACGTGCGGCTGGCCACGTTGATCACTTCGCTCAGCCGGGACAAGTCGGGGGACTGGGGGCGATACCCCTGCGTGCTCGCGGGGCTCGCAAGCAGGTGCAGTTGCGGGCCGGCGATGGTGGCGGTCGAGCGGATCAGCTCCGCGTCGAGCGCGCGCTCGTAGTGCAACAGGTGATCCATGGCGTAGAGGGGCGCCAGCCCAAAGTAGGTCGTCAGCGCGCCGTAGCAGCAATCGAGGTCGATGACCACCGTCGCCGCCGACGCCTGCGGCGGCTGGGCCGCGGCCAGTTCGGCGGCTAGGTTGGCGGCGATCGTCGTCGCGCCGCACCCGCCGGCGGCCTGCAGGATCGTGATCACGTCCCCGCGCGGCGCCTCGGCGCCCCGCGATTCGCCGGGGCTCAGGCGGTTGAGCACGCCCTGCAACTCCGTTTCCATGCTCTGCTTCGCGATGACACGCCGGACACCCGCCTGCATGGCATCCTGCAACAACTCCGCCGCCACCGTGCCCGCCAACGCGACGAAGCGCGCGCCGGGGAATCGACCGGCCAGTCGTTCGAGCTGCGCCAGGGCATTCGCGGGGCTCGGATCCAGGTCCACCAGCGCGATCACGGACGGGTTGGCCGCGAGCTGCCTCAACAGTTCTTCTTGGTCCTGCGCTACCGACGTCACGACGTGGCCGTTCGACGACAGCGCCCGGGACACGGCGGCGGTCACCGCGCGATCGGCCGTCATGAGCAGAACGTTGCTTTGCATGTCCCTTGCACCGCCTTTGGACTCAAAACGGCCAGTCCAGACCTTCCTCACCGCTGTGTCTGCGTGGCCGCGCCGTTTGACGCCGCGCCGCCCTCGCGCGCCGGCACGGCGGGCGCTTCGGTACGGCCCTCGTAGCTCGCCCACGCGCCGGGGCCATTCAACTTGTCGAGGCCCAGCTCCTTCAGCTTCGCCGCGCGCACGGGCGCGATCTTCCGCGGGCTCTCTCCTTCGATCGCGCCGTTGAGGTACAGCTCCCAGTCGTTCGGCGCGGTATACGCCATGCCCGGGTAGGGCACGTCGTCCATCGGAACGGACTGAGGTTCGACGAGTGACGCCGTCACGAGCACGACCAGCTCCGTCTCCGACGTGCTGTAACGGACGGAACGGAAGAGCGAGCCGATGATCGGGAGATCGCCCAGCCCCGGGACGCGCGACGCGCGCGCGTTGGTGGTTCGGTTGAGCAGCCCCGCCAGCGCGAACGTCTGGCCGGTGTTCATTTCCAGCGTCGTGGTGACGCGGCGGGCGACCAGCGACGGCACGCGCGTGCCGAGCACCTCCACCGCGCCCACGTCGGACAGTTGGCTCACTTCGGGCGTGCAGACGAGGCGGATCTTGCCGTCGCCGAGCACGCTGGGGCGGAAGTTCAGCCGCACGCCGAACTCGCGGTACTCGATCGAGATCGCGGTCGTGCCGCCCTCGCCCAGCTGCGCGATGGGCACGGGGAACTCACCGCCCGCGAGGAAGCTCGCCTGTTCGCCGCTGTACGCGACCAGCGTGGGTTCCGCGAGCACGCGCAGGTACTGGTTTTCCGACAGCGCCTGGATGAACACCTCGAGGTCGGCGGAGGGGAAGCCGGCGAACAGCTGCGCCGTGGGTGGGACGTCGATGCTCTGGATCGTCTGGAACGGCAGGTTCTTGGGCGGCGTGAGCGGCGCGCCCTCCGGGAGGCCGCCGCTCATCGGCGTGAACGGGCCGGCCGACGAGCCGAGCTGGTTGCCGACGAACGCATCGGACCCGCCGACGAAAAAGTTGACGTTGAGCTGCTTCAGCGCGTCGCGGCTGACTTCCGCGAGGCGCACCTTCAACTGCACCTGCTGGCTGCCCGCCACGGTCGTGAGATCGAGGTGGTTCAACTTGGACGTGGCCAGGAACTGCCGCAGTTGGATGGCCTGTTCGGCGCGCGGCAGCGTCCCCCGGATGACGATGACTTCGCCCACCTGCGAGATCTCGAGCTGGGCGCGCGGGAGCACCTTCTGGAGTTGGCCGTGAAGCTTGCTCAGGTCGGGCTCGACTTCGACGCGCGCCCGCCACGTCCGCTCCTCCTTGCTCCACAAGATGACGTTCGTGACGCCCGGCGCGACGCCGATCAACTGGATCTGCTGCGGGTTGACGACGTCCACGTCGGCGACTTGGGGGTTGGCCACCGAGACGCGGGCGACGGGCCACGGCGCATCGATCAGCCGCGACTCGCCCGGGTACAGCGGGAGGACGCGCTGCGGCTCGACGG
>JBAUGM010000490.1:0-7765 GCA_049679725.1 Tepidisphaeraceae bacterium | reverse complement strand
CGACTGCACCGCCAGCGGCGGCGGCAACGATGCCCCCGTCGATCCCGCGGGGGACGTCGCAAGCTCCGGCACCGACGCCGCCGGCATCCACGCCGCCAGTCCTTCGCGCCAGACGAGCGTTCCCGGTTGCAGCGCGCCGCTGGCGAGCCACTGCCGCAGCACCTCCTGCGCGACGGGACCCGCCGGCTGCTTGCCGTCGGAGTAATGCCAGTGTGGTTCGGCCATCGTCCTCCCCGAAGAGTGTGAGCGGGCATGATAACGTCGCGCGCGGCGAAGTGTGCTCTCCCTCTCCCATGGTCCTCCGGGGGAGAGGGCAGGGGAGAGGGGTGAGGGGCGCGTGACGTCGAGCACCGTTCGATTCGCAGGTCCGCGCCAGTCCTGGAGTCGACCGCTGCTCGGTGCGCCGCATCGCTCGCCCCTCTCCCCCGCCCCCCCGCCCTCTCCCCAGCGTACCGGTGAGAGGGAGTGAGCCGCTCGCTTTCAAACGCGCGCCTCCTCCATACAATCCCGCCACCGATGGCCAGGGAGCGGAACGACTTCATCGACCGGTTGCAGTACCTCGGCCTGCGGGTCGTTTCCATGCTCCTGCACGCCTGGCCCGTCAACCTGAATCTGGCGGCGGCGAAGCTGATCGGCAATGTGATGTACGCCGTCGACAAGCGTCACCGTGATCGAGCATTGGGCAACCTCCGCCGAAGCTTTCCGGACATGCCTCAGAAGCAGCGCGAGGAAATGGCCCGCCGGAGCATGCAGCAGCTCGTGATGCTCGGGGTCGACGTCATCTTCACGACGCGACTGGTCCACATCGACACCTGGACGAAATACGTCCGCCTCCGCAACTTCCACGACGTTCTGAAGCTCCTCACCGACAAGCACCGCGGCCTGATCATGCTCACCGGCCACTACGGCAACTGGGAAATCCTCGGTTACGTGCTCGCGACGCTCGGCTTCGACACGACCAGCATCGCCCGCCCGCTCGACAACCCGTACGTCAACGACTGGCTCCTGGGCGTGCGCGAGCGCAAGGGCCAGCGCATCGTCGACAAGAAAGGCGCGACGAACGACATCACCACCCTGCTCGAGCAAGGCGGCACCGTCGGCTTCATCGCCGACCAGAACGCGGGGAGCAAAGGGATCTTCGTCGACTTCTTCGGCCGCCGTGCCAGCACGTACAAATCGATCGGCCTGCTCGCGATGGAGTACGACGTCCCGGTCATCATCGGCTACGCGCGGCGAGTGAACGACCAGTTCCTCTTCCACGTCGGCGTGCAGGACGTCATTTTCCCCGAAGACTGGAAGGCGCAGGACGACCCGCTGCGCTACATCACGCAGCGGTACACGAAGGGGATCGAAGATTTCGTTCGCGCGGATCCGGGGCAGTACCTGTGGGTGCACCGGCGGTGGAAGACGCGGCCGAAGGGCGAGCAGCCGGAGGCGTTTGATTGAGGAAGGAAGACGAACGCAGAGATGCAGAGATAAGGAGACCGGAGGAGAGAAGAAAAAAGTAATGCAGATTCCTCACTTCTTCCTCGTCCTACCTCCTGTTCTCTGCGTCTCTGCGTTCATCTTCGTCTTCGCCTCCGCCTTCGCGGCGCTATCCCACCACCGGCGGCTCGATCGATTCGATTTCGAGCAGTTTCGCGTACTGCCGCAGCACGACGTTCCACGTGAACCGCTCGCGCACGTCCTCCTGCGCCCGCGCGACGAGGCGGTGGCGTAGCGCCGAGTCCCCCATCACCCGCCGAATTGCTTCCGCCAGTTCCGGCGGCGAGCCGACGGGGACGAGCAGCCCCGTCTCGTTGTTCCGTATGACGTCGCGAATCCCCGGCGCGTTCGTGCCGATGACCGGCACCCCCGCCGCCATCGCTTCGATCAGCACAAGGCCGAACCCCTCCGCCGACGACGGCAGCACGAGCAGGTCGATTTGCTTCAGCGCATCCTGCGGCCGCGGCACCGAGCCGTGCATCGTCACGTGGCCGTTGATTCCCATGCGACGAATCTCCGCGCTGATCGCGTCGCGTTCCTTCCCCGCGCCGAAGATGTGAAGGTGAATCGAGTCGCCGAGCAGCTTGGCCGCGTGCAGCAGGTCGGGGACGCGCTTGATCGGGTCGAGACGGCCGATGAAGCCGACCTGCGAGCCGCCCGTGCGGACGCGCTCGATGCGGAACTGCTCCGGGTCAACACCATTGGGGATCACGATGAACTTTTCGAGCGGGATGTCCGCGAGTTGGTGCGCCACCTGCGACACCGATGCCGACGGCACCACGATCCGCTCCGCGCGTTTGTGCACGCGCCGCTGCAACCGCCAGTGCCAGTGCGGCGACGGCTGCGTTGTCTGGATCGACTGCAGCCACCGCACCTGCCCCTGCTGCCCGCGCGAGAAGAACAACGACGCCGCGGCGGCCATGGCGTTGGCATGAACGAGAAAGCTGAAGACCGTGTCGAACCGCCCGAAGCGGACGAGGTCGATCAACTGCGTCATGACGGAGAACGCGTTGGTGATCCCGCGCCCGCCGAAGGCGTGAACCTGCACGCCGGCCGTGCGCAGCTGATGCCCCACCGGCCCCAGTTGCCCGAGGCTGGCGACTTCACATTTGATGTGCGGGATCTGGTTCAGCCGCGTCGCGAGTTCGCGCACGACCGTAGGCGTTCCGCCGATTTCCAGGTCGGTGATGAGGAGCAGGATCCGTCGGACCACGCGGTTAGCCTACCGCGTTCACGTGGGAACACGAAAAAAAGGACGACCAGACGCCGCGCGTTCTCTGGCGCATGGGGAACATCAGTCGCCGGGGAGGCCGAACGGCTCGTCAATCGGCCGCGGTGCCCGCGAAGCCGCAAGCGGAAGTACACCCCATAGAATCCACGCGATGCTGAGCCTTGCCACGCATGCCGCGCGATTTCGACAAATCGATCGCCTGCTCGAACGGATGCACGGGCGCCACGGCCGCTCACGGCTCGGTGCCAACGTCGAACACCAGAAAGGACGCGCTCACGTCGAGCCGGGCGTCGGGCTGCGATGCCTCGTCGGGGACTGCGTTCCCGTTCTCACCGAGTTCCTTCGCATCAAAGAGTTTCATCGCGAGCGTCACGGTTACCTCGTGACGGGCCGGGGTTAGTCCCAGCGTGTGCTTGCCTTCAAGCTTCAGATTGCCGTTCGTGATGTGCACGCCATTGCCGCGGCGTCGAATGGTCCCCTGTTGGCCGCTGATCGGGTCTAGCGCATTTCCGACAATCGTCCGTCGATGCGAACCGCCTCCCAGCCAAACTGCGCCGCGAACGCCATTGCCCCGACGCGAACCCGGCCGCCATGCAGGGCGAGCGGCACGGGGTCGCCCTGGCGAATCGTTGGCCGCACCTGGAATGTCACCGCGAGCGATTGCAGCGCGTAACGTGTCCACTGCTCCTCGGAAAGGTTTCCCCCCGCTTGCGCCGCTTCGATAAACACGCCCCACGATGGCTTCCACGGGACGGTGGTGTTGCGCTGCTTGTCCAGGCAGTAATCAGCGGCCGCGACGATGTAGGGGCCCGCCAGCGCGCCGCGCTGCATCCGTCGTGCGAACTCGTCGAACGCGACCTCCGCCTCTTCGAGACTGCCGGTGGCCAATTCGTGCTTGAGCCACCAACTCGGCTTGTACGGCCTCCTTCAAGCAAGTTACGTCGGCGGCTTCTCGCCCGGCGGGATCTCGGGCTCTTCGTCGGGCTCGACGAGGTCTTGCGCCAGCCGCGAGAGGAAGAACTGCAATTCCGTCTCCGCCACCGCGCCCGGGAGGGGGTCGCGGAGGTCGTATTGGTGGGTGTGGTCCTCGGCGCTGTCGTCGCCGCGCTTTTCGCCTTCGGTGATGATGTGGTGCTCGAAGGTGATCGCGTCCTCGTGACTCTGCATGATGACCAGCTCGCCCCACCGCCAGGCGAGGTGCACGCGCAGCGCGAGCTGGTTGCCCCAGGAACTGACGCGGTGGACGATGTCGTTGCCGCCGAGGATCTTCACCATCGCGTCGATGGACGGGAGGACGGCGCCGTTGAGGAACTCGGCGTAGTTGCGGTTGTACTCCTGCTGGCTGCTCATCGCCTCGCGTTCGGCGGCAAGCTTGTCCTGCGGGACGTCTTTAAATGGCGCCACCCGCTGAAGCCACCAGCGGGCGAAGGATTTGTCGATCATGGCGCGGATCATACCGGCTGACGATGATCCCCGCACGCAGGAGCGACCGGATCCACCGGAACGCGAATCACACGGCCGGCGGAAGCAGCGCGTCGACCGCGATCTGCGTGACGTCGCGCCCCGCCGGCACGCCAAAGCACGAAACCGCGCGTCCGCGAAGAGCGTACGATTGATCACCATGCACACGAAGACGATCAACCTCTCCATCCCCCACCGCCTCTCGCCCGACGAGGCGCGCACCCGCATCCAGAACACGCTGGCCGGGCTGAAAAGCCAGCACGCCGCGAAGCTCGCACAGGTCAACGACCGTTGGACCGGCAACCACATGGACTTTCGGCTAGCGGTGATGGGCCAGTCCGTGAGCGGTCGCGTCGACGTGGGCGCGAGCGCGGTGGACCTGGCGATCGACCTGCCGTGGATCCTGGCGATGTTCGCGGAGAGGGTTCGCGGCGAGGTGCAGCGCGAGGGGACGAAGCTGCTGGAATAGGCGTCAATACGCTTCGATAACGAGGCCGGGGATGTTCGCAAAGTGAGCCGGGTTGCGCGTCACCAGCCGTTGGCCGTTGGCGAGCGCCACGGCGGCGATGAAGACATCGGCCTCGCCGGAGGGCTTGCCGATGTTGAGGAGATGAGCCTGCGCTTCGGCGTATCGGCGCGCCGCGGTGGCGTCGAATTCCAAGATAACGAGCTTCGAAAGGAGCATGTCGATCCGCGCGGTTTCGCGCGCCGGGTCCAAGGCCCGGAACGCCCCCACGCGAAACTCCGCTTCGTTGATGCGCGAGGTACAGAGCTCTTCCCCACGGCTGACCAGCGCCGCGGTCACGGCATCGGCCCTGCGCCGCAGCGGGGACCGTGGGCGGAGATTCAGATCGATCAGGACCGTCGTATCAAGCAGCGCCACGCACCCGCCTCGACGATTTCGCGGTCATTCGGCGTGTGGTGCGACGCGCGGCGATGACCTGCTCGACCGCCTTGACCGCCTCGTCGCTCATCGGTTCTCGTGTGGGGTCGTGGAGCCATTTCAGGAAGCGCTTGGGATCCCAGACGACGCGCTTGATCGTCTGGCTGAAAGATTCGTTCTCCTTCTGCACGGCTTTCAGCCGCTTGTAGGCTTCCATGTCGATGGTGATCGTTTTCGTGGCCATCTTTGGGTGTGCTCCTGTGTACATGCATGTACACATACGATGATCCAAAAGTCAAGGGCGGACGTCGCTTTGAGCGACGCCCGCCCTTTGTGGTTGGAATGGAAAGAGACCTCTACTTGTTGTCCTTGACCTCGTACTCCGCGTCGATGACGTCGTCGTCCTTCTTGCCGCCGGGCGCGCCTTCGGTGGTGCCGCGGTCGGTGGAAGTTTCGGGGCCCGGGGCGGAGCCGGGGGCGCCGCCCGTCGGGGCGGACTGCGCCTTGTAGAGCTCCTCAGCCAGCTTCGTGCTCGCCGTGGTGAGCAGTTCCATCTTCTTCTTGATGACGTCGCCGTCGTCGCCCTTAAGGGCGTCGCGCAGCTCGCTCAGGGCGCGCTCGATGTTGCCGCGGACGTCGCCGGCCACCTTGTCGCCGTGCTCCTTGAGCATCTTCTCGGTCTGGTAGGCGAGGCTTTCGCCCTGGTTTTTCAGGTCGATCGTCTCGCGGCGCTTCTTGTCGTCGGCGGCGTGCGTTTCGGCGTCGCGCTTCATCTTCTCGACCTCTTCCTTCGAGAGGCCGCCGCTGTTCTGCACGGTGATCTTGCTTTCCTTGCCGGTGCCGAGGTCCTTGGCGCTGACGGCGAGGATGCCGTTGACGTCGATGTTGAACGTCACCTCGATCTGCGGCATGCCGCGCGGGGCGGGCGGGATGTCGGTCAGGTTGAACGTGCCCAGCAGCCGGTTGTCGCGCGCGAACTCGCGCTCGCCCTGCAGGACGTTGATCGTCACCGCGTTCTGGTTATCGCTGGCGGTGGAGAACGTTTCCTTCTTGCTGGTCGGGATCGTCGTGTTGCGCGGGATGAGCACGGTCATCACGCCGCCCAGCGTCTCGACGCCGAGGCTCAGCGGGGTGGCGTCGAGCACGAGGATGTCCTTCACGTCGCCCGTGGCGATGCCACCCTGGATGGCGGCGCCGATGGCGACGACCTCGTCCGGGTTGACGGTGCGGTTCGGCTCCTTGCCGGCGAACAGCTCCTTCACGAGCCGCTGCACCATCGGGACGCGCGTCGAACCGCCCACGAGCACGACCTCATCAATCGCCTTCGCTTCGAGGCCCGCGTCCTTCAGCGCGTCGAGCACGGGCTTGCGCGTCTTCTCGACGAGCGGGCCGACGAGCTGCTCGAACTTCGAGCGGTTGATCGTCATCTGCATGTGCTTCGGGCCCGATGCGTCGGCGGTGATGAACGGCAGGTTGACCGTCGTCTCCATCGCCGTCGACAGCTCGATCTTCGCCTTCTCCGATGCTTCCTTCAGGCGCTGCAGCGCCATCGGGTCTTTGCGGAGGTCGATGCCTTCCTGCTTGCGGAATTCCTCGGCGAGGTAGTTGATGAGCTCCTCGTCGAAATCGTCACCGCCCAGGTGCGTGTTGCCGTTGATGCTGAGCACTTCGAACACGCCGTCGCCGACGTCGAGGACCGACACGTCGAACGTGCCGCCGCCGAGGTCGAAGACGAGGATTTTCTCGTTCTTCTTCTTGTCCAAACCGTACGCGAGCGCCGCCGCCGTAGGCTCGGGGAGCACGCGCAGGACCTTGAGGCCCGCGATCTCGCCGGCGTTCTTGGTCGCTTGGCGCTGGGCATCGTTGAAGTAGGCGGGGACGGTGATGACGGCGTCGGTCACCTTCTCGCCGAGGTAGTCTTCAGCCGTCTTCTTCAGGTCCTGGAGGATGAACGCGGAGAGTTCCTCCGGCGTGTACTCCTTGCCGCGCACCTTCACGTGCACGAACTCCTCCGCCCCGCCCGTGATCTCGTAGGGGACCATCTTCTCTTCCTGCGCCACCTCGCTGTGCCGGCGGCCCATGAAGCGCTTGATCGAGAAGATCGTGTTCTTCGGGTTGGTGACCTGCTGGTGCTTGGCGACCTGCCCGATGAGCCGCTCGCCTTTCTCGGTGAAGGCGACGACCGATGGGGTGATGCGGCTGCCCTGGGCGTTGATCAGCACCTTCGGCTGGTCGCCCTCCATGATGGCGACGCAGCTGTTGGTGGTGCCCAGGTCGATTCCGATGATTTTTGCCATGTCTGTGACTCCTTTGGACGGGCGCCGTCGCTCGAGGGAGCGGCCGGGCGCTCGCGCGCCTTAACTTCGCAAAGGGAATGCCATCATAGCGCGTCCTCGCAGAGTGTGTAAAGCACTATTGCACAAAAGCTTACGCTCCCCGTAACCCCGACCGGCAAGCCGGTGTCAAGTGCCAAATCGACAGTCGAGAGAGAATCACTGCCACTCTGGCAAAGGCGTTACAAGGCGTAGACTGGCGAAAATTTTTCGATTTTGTGGATTTTCAGGATACTGGATTACGATTATTCAGTAAGTAAGAATACACATAGGGCCAACCGGCCCACGATTCTCACTCTCCCCTCCGACAGCGGTCCGGGATGCCCTCCCCCTGACCGCTGTTTTTTTGTCTCCACGATTTGCCAGATTAGC
>JBAUGM010000489.1:0-11835 GCA_049679725.1 Tepidisphaeraceae bacterium | reverse complement strand
CGAGTGCATCGCCGACGCGCGGGCGGCGCTGCTGGCGACGACGGACGGGGACGCGCGGATCTGCGTCGAGCCGCCGCCGGGCGTCGCGGTCACCGCGTGCGCCGACAGCAGCGTGAACCTCGCGCTCCAGTTCTGGACGGCGGAGGAAGGGCTCGAGGGAACCTTGCGCGGCGAATATCTCGAGCGGGCAAAGAACGCGCTGGACGCCGCGGGGATTTCGATCCCGTTCCCGCACGTGCAACTGGTGATGGAACCATCGGCGGGGATCGATTCGATGGTTCGGCCGGCCAGCGCCGCGCCGGGGATCGCGGCCTGATGCCTGCTTCGCAATCCCTGGCGCAAATGCGGCGGCCCGGGATTTCGCCGCGAAAAGCCGGGGAAATGCGGGGGTCTTGACGGGAGTCGACAATTTTACGGGCTGCGTGCGGGGCGGTTTTTCGTATGATTGGCGTCCCCTCGTGGGTGTTCGCGGGTGAGCGCTGTGCCAGGTTTCACAGGGCTCACGCACAACGGTCGGGATGTGTGAATGGCTACGACGCTTGATTGGAACGAGGAAGACGATCTTCCCCTTGCCAGCGACGGTGAGGGTCTGTCGGCCGACCGCGCCGGCGCGCGGCAGCACGCGCGCGGCCGGGTCATGATCGTGACGCTGGTCGGGGCGCTGCTCTGGGTGGCGTTCGCGTGGCTCGTGGCGCCGGCGATCATTCGCAGCGGCTACGCTCAGACGAGCTTTGGCCCGATCAACGGCGCGTTCGGCGGCCGCGGTGAGCACGACGTCGCGTTCTATCTCGACAAGTGGACGCGACTCGCGTCGCTGGCGCTGGTCTGCTGGCTGGCGCTGGGGGCGCTGACGCTTGCCTTCGACGCCCGCGCCTTCGCGCGGCGGTTCGTCCCGCCGGCGACTCCGGGCGCGATCGGCGTCATCCGCTGCCTCGTCTCCCTCCTGTGCATCTACTACGTCACGATCTGGGACGACCTGCCCGCGCTTGCGCACCTGCCCGCCGACATGCGCAAGCCGATGGGGTCCCTCGAGTTCTTCTACAAGATCCCCGGCTTCGCGGCGATGGTCGCCAGCGAGCCGGCGCTGCACGCCTACCGGGCGATCATGGTCGCGCTGTTCGTCCTCGCAGCCGTCGGGCTCGGCACGCGCTACGTCCTGCCGCTCGCGTCGATCGGCTTCCTCGCGTTCGGCGGGCTCGTGCGGTCGTACCAGTGGTACTATCACAACGGCCTGATCCCCTGGTACATCCTGACCGTCCTGATCTTCATGCCCGCCAGCGACGGCTGGTCGCTCGACCGATTGATCCGCGTCTGGCGCGGCAAGCCCGTCCCGCCGTCCGATCGACCGACGATGCGCTATGGCTGGGCGCGCTACGTCATCTGGATGTGCGTCGCGCTCCCCTACGTCGAGGCCGGCGCGAGCAAGCTGCGCAACACCGGCTTCGACTGGTGGCACGCGCACAACATGCGACAGATGCTCTCGGCCGACTCGCTCAAGCCGAACACCTCGAAAGACAACCTCACGCTGATGCTCGACACCGCGCCCGACTGGATCTTCGCCGGCCTGGGGTTGGCGGGCGTGGGCGGGGAGCTGGCGATGGGGCTCACGCTCTTCTCGCGCTGGGCCCGGCTGATCATGCCCGCGATGATGTTCTCGATGCACGTGGGCATCAAACTGCTCCAGGGCATCCTCTTCCTGGACCTGATGATCCTCGAGACCGTGTTCTACGACTGGCGGAAGATCCGCCAGTGGGTCGGGCGTCGCGTCGCGCGCTGGCGCACCCCAATCGACGTCCTGTTCGACGAGCGCTCGGCTCGCGCGCAGCGCGCCGTCACGATCCTCAAAGGTTTGGACCTTTTCGAACGCCTGCGTTTCACGGCTTCGGTACAAGCCGCCGGCGGCATTGCGCTGGCCCGCGATCCGTCGCTTCGCGCCTTCGTGGCGATCAAGAAGCTCGCCTGGTCGCTTCCCGCGCTCTGGCTCGTCGCGCCGCTTCTGCAAATCGTCCCCGCGCGCAGCGGCGCGCCGCGAGCCGACGTCGCCACGACGCCCACCGGCGACTACCTCACACCTCCGCGAACCTGGCGCCTCCTCCGCCCGGCGAGCATCGCGCTGCTCGCCGTCATCCTCGCAGCCGCCTGGTACCAGCGGCTGGAGTGGTTCCCGTTCACCGGGATGCAGATGTACTCCGAACCGCGCAGCGCCCACGCGAAGCAGTTCATCGACCACATCAAGGTCTACGCCATCGACGAGTCCGGCGCCGAGTGGCCCGCCAACCTCGGCAAGATGAGCGGCGTCGCCCGCTACTGGCGCGCCGTCGAAGACGGTTTCAAGGGCGGCGCCAAGCGCGAGACGGCGGAGAACTTCATCCGCTCCGCCGCGACCAAGTTCAACCGGACCGTTCCCGCGGGCAAGCGCGTCACGCGCATGCGCGTCGTGCAATGGCGGTGGGACTACGTCGCCAACCCCAACGACCCGAACCGCGGCGCCCCCAACGACGAGATCGTCGTCAGCATCCCGTTGGGCAACCCGTCGGTCGCGTCATCGGCACCGCCGATCGCCGGCGATGCGCCGCGTGAGTAAACATCTGCGTGCGCTTCGCGCGGGTGGTCCGTCTCTCGCGCGCGAAAGAGTTCAGGAAGTAGCAGTGTCCCCCTTATTTCCAAAGGAAGTAGCACAGGAAGTAGCAGTGTCCCCCTTTATTCCCATCCTCTTTTAGGCCGTTCCACGGGTTCGCACGCCGCGCGTAGACTGCGGCGATGCCATGTCTGATCGTCCTCCTTGCGCTGATCGTCCCGCGATTGACGCTGATCCTCATCTGGCTCTTCAGCAACTACCTGTCGCGCGCCTACGACTCGCTCGTGTGGCCGCTGCTCGGGTTCATCTTCATGCCGCTGACGACGCTGGCGTACGCGTACGCGATCAACCGCAACGGCGCGGTCAGCGGCGTCTATTTCGTCCTGACGTTGCTTGCCGCGCTGGTCGACTTGGGTGCCATCGGCGGCGGCGCCGCCGGTCGGAGACGGCGCTGACGCGAGTCAAACCACCGCTCCCCGCACGACGCGCAGCGGCGCGCGTGTCTCTCACCCATGTGGTTGGGCGTGATGGTCAGTCAGGGTACAGAAGATACTTCTTTCGCATCTCCTTGAACGCCGCCAGGCCCGGTTCCCAGGTCTTGCGGATTTCCTCCTCCGATACCCCCGCGATGATCTGCTGCTTGAACTCGTGTGTCCCGGCGAGCTTGTCGATGTTGCCGATCTGCTTGTGGTAGCTTTGATCGAAGAACCGCGCCTTGTCGGGGTAGGCGGCGTACAGTTCCTTGATCCAACTCAGGTTGAGCTTCCCGCTCTTGCGCAGCTGCTCGACGTCGTAGTGGCGCAGGTCCAGGCCGTAGCAGACTTCATTCTGGTGCACGGGGTTCTCGGCCATGCCCGGAATGCCGATGGGGGTGTACGAGAACGCGTACTTGCCCTTCAGCGCCGGCGCGCCCATCACGGTGAACGGCGTGTGGGTGCCGCGGCCGTGGTTGAGGATCGTGCCCTCGAACAAACAGGTGCTCGGGTACAGCATCACCGCCTGCTGCGTGTTCAGGTTCGGCGAGGGGTACACGGGCAGCACGTAGGGCGTGTCGTGCGTGTAGTTGGCGATCGGGACGATCTTCAGTTTGCACTTCTTGCCGCGCGTATTCTCGAGCCAGCCCTCCCCGTTGATCATCTGGGCGAACTCGCCGATGGTCATGCCGTGGGCGATGGGGATGGGGAACTGGCCGATGCCGCTCTTGAGCTTCATGTCGAGGATCGGGCCGTCGATCAGGTACGCGTTGGGGTTTGGGCGATCGAGCAACAGCATCTCGACGGTGTGCTCAGGGGTGCTGTGCTCCGCGCACCCATCCATGACGTCGCGCAGCGTGTTGATCTTGGTGTAGAAGCGGACGCCGACGTCCTGGAGGTCGAAGAGGAGGACGTCCACGTCGGCCAGGTCTTCCTTCGTCGGCTTGCGCTTCTTGCCGTAGAGGGAGATGATCGGCAAGCCGGTCTGTGCGTCGATTTCATCCGCCACGGCCGTGCCATTGCTGGCGTTGCCGCGGAAGCCGTGCTCGGGGCCGAAGATCTTGACGACCTTCACGCCCGAAGCGAGCAGGACGTCCACGCTCGGCTTGCCGCCGATAGTGGACGTCTGGTTGACGAGCATCCCGACACGCTTGTCCTTCAAATAGGGCAGGTACTGATCCGTCTGGTCGGCGCCGGTTCTCAGCGTGTCGCCGTTCCGGGCGGCGGGTGTCGCAGCGTGCGTGGTGATGGAACACGACAGGCACGCGAGCAGGAGCACGATCCAAGTGAGGGTTGACATGATTGTTCTGATAGTCGTTCGGACCCGCGCGTGCAACGCCAGCCAGCTCACGCCGCGTTCGGCGTGGCGGAAGTTGGGTTGGGCACGGCGCATCGCGCCTGCTCGCACAGGTCGGCAAGCTTCTTGATCAGATCGGGCAGTGACGTGGCAGTTCTGGGCGTGACGCGCTCGATCGCGGCGGCGGCGTCACCGATGGCGGGGAAGCCGTAGCCGCCGGCGGCGCCTTTGAGCTGGTGGGCGAGGCGCTTGAGCGCGTCGTAGTCCCGCGCATCGGCGGCGGAGCGGATTGAGTCGCAGCGCTCGCCGAGCTTGGAGACGAACGTCACGACGAGCTTCGCCATGCCCGGCTTGGCGAGCAGGGCTTCGAGGTGCGCGCTGCGCGACACGAGCGCGGAGGCGACGGGCGCCTTCTCTCCCTCTCCTCGTACTCGGGGAGAGGGCAGGGGAGAGGGGGCAGAGCAGATGCGGCGTTCAAGCGTACCGGGGCTTGCTCCGCCGCCGGCCCCTCTCCCCGACCCTCTCCCCGAGTACGGGGCGAGGGAGTGAAGATGGCGTGCTCGCCTGGAACGAGCGTTGCAGCCTCTACGACGCACGGCTCGTCCCCGACGATGACATCGGCCGCGGGCGCTGGTAACGTGTTTGGCATCCCTGCCTCCCTCGACAAGTTAGTGTTGACTAATTAGACGGGCCCGGGGATCATGGCGTCCGAGGAAAACGTGCGGCGGCCGTCCGCCGCACGTCGCAAAGCTGTCCGCGCACCGCGACGCTCGCCCGCGAGGAGAAACGCATGCTGTTCGAGCCGCTGTTCAAGCACGCGACCACCAAGCCCCAGGCGATCGCCGCCATCGACGAGCGCGGGCGGTACACGTACCAGCAGGTCGCCGCGATGGCGACGGGGCTGGGCGTCTACCTCGCCGCCCAGACCAGCCAGCCGCGCGTCGGGCTGCTGCTCCCGAGCAGCGCCGGCTTCGCCGCCAGTTTCTTCGGAACCCTCCTCGCTGGCAAGGGCGTGGTGCCGATCAACTTCCTCCTGGGCGATCGCGAGATTGCGCACGTCGTCGCGGATAGCGGCATCGACACCGTCGTGACGATCCCGCAGTTGGCGCCGCGGCTGAAGGACACGCCGATGAAGGTCATCGACCTCACGGCGCTTCCGCCCACGCCCCCCGCGATTGCACCGAAGCTCCCCTCCCCCGCCGCCACCGACACCGCGGTGCTCATCTACACGAGCGGGACGAGCGGGCTGCCGAAGGGCGTGGAGTTGACCTACGGCAACCTGCAAAGCTGCATCGACGCCGCCATCGCGTACGCGGCGCTGAAGGGCGAGCACAAGTTCCTCGGCGTCGTGCCGATGTTCCACTCGCTCGGGCTGACGGCGACGCTGCTCGCGCCGTTCCAGCTCGGGGCGACCGTCGTCTACCAGGCGCGCTTCAGCGCCGTGGCCGCGATGAACGCCATCCGCGAGCACCAGATCTCGCTGTTGTTCGCCGTCCCCAGCATGTTCGGCGCCCTGCTGCACCTGAAGAACGCGTCGGCGGACGACTTCAAGCAGACGTACGCGGTCATCAGCGGCGGCGAGCCGTTGTCGGAATCCATCCGCGAGAAGTTCCGCGAGCGGTTCGGCATCCCCCTGCTCGAAGGCTACGGCCTGACCGAAACCTGCGGGCCGATCACCATCAACGTGCCGCAGGCGCAGCGGGCGGGTTCGGTCGGTCGTCCGGTGCCCGGGGCCGAGGCGCGCATCGTCGACGAGGAAGCCAAACCCGTCGCGATCGGCCAGACCGGCGAAGTCTGGCTGAAGGGCCCGATGGTCATGAAGGGCTACTACCACCTGGCAAAGGAAACCGCCGACGTCCTGACGGCCGATGGGTGCTTCAAGACCGGTGACCTGGGCAAGGTCGACGAGGACGGCTACCTGTACATCACGGGTCGAAAGAAGGAGATGATCATCGTCGCCGGCGAGAAGGCGAGCCCGCGGGAGATCGAAGACGTGCTCATGCGTCACCCCGCCGTCGCCGACGCGGCCGTGGTCGGGAAGAAGGATCCCAGCCGCGGGGAGGTCGTGGTCGCGTTCGTGGTGGCGAAGGAAGGCCAAACGATCGATCCCGGCGCGCTGCGCGACTTCGCACGCGATCAGGGGCTGGCGCAGTGGAAGTGCCCGCGCGAGGTGCGGGTTGTGGAGGAGTTGCCGCGCAGTCCGACGGGGAAGGTGCTCAAACGGGTGCTGGCCGATCAACTCGCGCAGCCATAGTGATCGCGAACGCTCAGAGTCTGTGATTTTCGCCAGTGGCATGGGCGTCTCGCCCATGCGTTCTTCCAAGGAGCATGGGCGAGACGCCCATGCCACTCAAGAACGTCACAACCCCTGAGGAGGCTTGCCATGCGGTATGTCGTGCTCGCGATGGTGGCGGTGGCGATCGTCGGGGTGATGCGCGCCGCCGGGCAGGGGATGGTTGCCCAGGCGTATCCGCGCGTGTTCGCGTCCCCTTCGGGCCGCACGGGGTTGAAGGTCGTCCCGGATGCCAAAGGGATGGCCGCGGCGGCGATCGCCTTCACCCTCGCCGCCGACGGCAGCGAGCGGGTCCTGTGGCGCCGCCCCATGAAGAACATCCCGGGCGACGTACTCGTGTTCGACCACGGCGAGGAGGTGTACGTCCTCACGCTGGACACATGGGGCGCTGTGAGCGGCGAGCACGCGATGGTCGTGTACGGGAGCAAGGGCGACGTGGTCCAAGACCTCAGGCCCAGCGCCCTCACCTCACCCTCGGCGGGGCCCGTGGCGGGCGGACCGATCCCCGTTCAGGGTGAACCCTCCTGGCGGGCCGGGGTAAACGTACAGTTCGTGACGGGCGATCCGGCTATGCGGGTGGAGTTGCGTTGGCCGGACGGCCGGATCGCGTCCGTCGGCCTACCGGGCGGGCCGGTGACGCCTGCACCCCGAGCCGCACCGTAAACCGCGAGCGAAATCTTGACCGATCCATTCCAGATTGGCGTTGCTTTCTAAGGATTCATGGGGTAACACTTCGTTTTCACGAAAGGGATCGGGGCCGATATTAGGGGTCGCAGGTCCCCGAGAACATTTCAAGTCTGCATCGATCGGGAGAGGAAATGCGCAAATCAGGGTTGGCGGCGGCTGGGGTCGGACTATGCCTTTTGACCGCGCCGGCGGGTGCCGTTGTCTTTAACTTTACGAGCACCGGCAACGCACAGGCCGATGCGGGGTTCGCGCAGGCCGGGGCGCTGTGGTCGAGCCGGCTGAGCGACAACATCACCATTAACATTACGGCCGCGTTTGCGCCGCTCGGTCCGGGGATCCTTGGATCGGCCTCCTCGACGCAAGGAACCGAGGCATACTCCGTCCTTCGTGCTGCGCTGGTAGCTGACGCGACCTCGGCTGACGACCTGTCCAGTTCGGCCCTGCTGCCGGCCACCTCGGTTCCCATGTTGCTGAACCGCACGAGCAACAGCCCCCACGGCTCGGGGAGCGCCACGCCCTTTCTCGACAACGACGGCGATGCAAACAACACGACAATCCGCCTGACCACGGCGAACGCGAAAGCGCTGGGATTGTTCCCGGCCCACAACCCGGCATCGGATGCGTCGATCACGTTCAGCAGCAACTTCACATTCGACTTCAACCGCGGTGACGGAATCACGGCCGGGCAGTTCGACTTCGTCGGGGTCGCGGTGCACGAGATCGGGCACGCGCTGGGATTCATCAGCGGCGTCGACGTGCTCGACGGCAACAGCCCGCCAGTCAACATCGCGTTCCCCGACGACGCGTTCACCTTCGTGAACACGCTCGACCTGTTCCGCTTCTCCAGCAGCAGCATCGCGAACGGCGTCGGCACGATCGATTGGACGGCCAACAACGGCGCGAAGTACTTCTCCGTCAACGGCGGAACGACGTCGACGGGGGCGACCTTCTCCAACGGCCTGAACTTCGGGGACGGCAGGCAGGCGAGCCACTGGAAGGACAGCCTTGGCATCGGCATCATGGACCCGACTGCCGCGCCGGGCGAACTGGCCGTCATCACACTGATGGACGAGCGCGGTCTTGACGTGATCGGTTACCAGTTGGTGCCCGAGCCGACTTCCCTTGCCGTGCTCGCGCTGGCTGGGCTCGCGACGGGTCTTCGTCGCCGCCGTGCCTGATCCGCGCACGTCAACGCAATCCCTTCTGGACGTGCTCCCGGCCGCAGATCGGCCGTCATGGCTCCGTTCTCGGCGCAGTTGGCCATGGTGGCGTCGAGCCTAACACACGGCCTGACAACCGTTTTCAGCACTTTCACCTTGAACCGGCCGTAGCAAAGATTAGTATTCTCTCCGAGCGACTGAGGGGTCTCAAATTTGTATCGGGTCCGGGAGAAATGCTGTCTGGTGTGACGCGCGCGATCTTTGGCGCGCAACCACCGTCTCCTCCCCCAACTGATCGGCACCTTGGCGTGAAGAGGAGTGAGAGCATGTCGTCTCGTCATCGGGCTGGTCTTCCCCATAACGTTCGGCCGTCGTCGGAAACAACTGCGAGCGCCTTCGAAGCGCTCGAGCGCCGCGTTTTCCTCGCTGCCAATCCGCTCAACGCGCTGAAGCAGAGCGAAGCGAGCACGCGCGTCAACGCCAAACTGCTCGACCTCTACGACTCCGTCATCAACGGCCTCGCCGCGACGCAGGCGGCCAGGGACGAGCATCTGCGGGTGGACGCGCAGGAGCGCGTCGCCGTCAGGATCACGAGCGAGGACGTCGCCACGGTCGCCAAGGGATTGGCCAGGCTGGGGTTCGTCGTCACGGCGAGCTTTCCCAAGCTCCACTTCGTCGAGGGCATGATCCCCGTCCGCGCGCTGCGCGTGGTCGGCAGCATCGCCTCGAAGATCGGCCAGTTCGCGATCCTCCCCAGTTACGCGCCGGTCAACCTCACGGGCAGCGCCAACAGCCAGGCCGACTTCATCATGGAAGCCGACCGCGTCCGCAACACCCTCCCGGCCGCCATCAACGGCAACGGCGTGAAGATCGGCGTGCTCTCCGACAGTTTCGACGCCCCCGGCGGGCTCGGCAGCTACGCCGCCGACCAGGCCAGCGGCGATTTGCCCGCGGGCATTCAAGTTCTTCAGGACGCCGCCGGCACCGATGAGGGCCGGGCGATGCTCCAACTCATCCACGACCTCGCCCCCGGCTCTCCCCTCGCCTTCGCCACCGCCGCGGGCGGCGAGGGCAATTTCGCCAACAACATCCGCAACCTCGCGAACCCCGCTATCGGCAACGCCAAGGTCATCGTCGACGACATCGTCTACTTCGCCGAGCCCATGTTCCAGGACGGCGTGATCGCGCAGGCGATCGACGAGGTCGTCACCACGCGCGGCGTGAACTACTTCACCTCCGCGGGCAACCAGGCATCGCGCGCGTACGAGTCCACGAACTTCCAGACCGTGCCCGACACGATCGGCGGAGGCGCGGGCGTCACCGGCGCGTTCTACGACTTCGATCCCGGCGCGGGCGTCGATACCCGCCAGCGCATCACCGTCCCCGGCAACACGCTGATCCGCCTCTCGTTCCAGTGGGATGACCCGTTCTACACCACGTCCGGCGTCGATACCGACCTCGACCTCTATCTCGTCGACGCCGCGACCGGCGCAATCGTCGCCTCGGTCACGTCGAACAACATCGCCAGCGACACGCCAGGCGAGGTCATCACTTTCACCACGCCCGCGGGGCCGGCGATGAACCTCGACCTGTCGATTCGCCGCGCCGCCGGCCCGAACCCGGGGCGCATCAAGTATGTGAATTACGGATCCAGCGGGGTGTCGATCGTCGACTTCCCGACCAACAGCCCCACCGTCGTCCCCCACGCCGCCGCCACGAATGGGCAGGCGGTGGCGGCCGTGCCCTACTACGACCAGACGAACCCGGAGAGCTTCACGTCCAAAGGCACGAGCACGATCCTGTTCTCGCCCACGGGCGCGCCGATCGCGCCGCAGGTGCGCCAGACGCCGCACATCGCCGGCATCGACGGGACGAACACGACGTTCTTCGGCAGCGACTTTGAGGGTGACGGGCAGCCCAACTTCTTCGGCACCTCCGCCGCCGCCCCGCACGTCGCCGCCGTCGCGGCGCTCGTGCGCCAGGCCAACCCGGCCTTCACCCCCGCGCAGATCTACACGCGACTCCAGACGACTGCCGACGACATCACCAGCACCGGCGTCGGCTACGACAACCTCACCGGCTTCGGCCTGGTCAACGCCTACGACGCCGTCTACCCCACGGTCACGCCGGCGAGCGTCAACTTCAGCGACGGGCTGGAGGGCGGGGCGCTGTCCGCCGCGTACGAGACGCGCTCCACCGGCGCTGGCCGCGTGCTGGTCACGAGTGGCAACAGTCCCTTCGCCGGGACTCGCCATCTCACGCTCGACAGCGCCGTTGGGCTGGCCACGCCGTCGCTCAACGAGGTCACGCTCCACGTGAACCTCGGCGGCCCGGGCACGAAGACGCTCTCCTTCCGCCAGAAGGAGTTCACCGACGAAGACAACGTGATGCCGGCCACCTTCACCAGCTCCAGCAACAGCGAGGGCGTCGCGCTCAGCGTGGACGGGGTCAACTGGATCCGCATCGTCAGCCTGACCGGCGCCGCCTCCACCGCGGCCTACACGCTGAACACCTTCGACCTCAGCGCCATCGCCGCCGCCCACGGCATCACGCTCGGCGCGGACACGCGCATCCGCTTCCAGCAGTACGACACCCACCCGATCAGCGGCAACGACGGCATGGCCTTCGACGACATCAGCGTCACGAGCGACATCGCCCCCACCGTCACCGGCGTCTTCGTCGCCGGCACCGCGTGGAACGCCAATTTCCTCAACTTCCTCGCCACCAGCGGCGTCGGCGACGCGACCTACGGCTTCCGCATCGACCCCTCCGACCAGACCAACGAGCTGCCCTGGACGAACCTGAACAAGCTCTCCGTCCGCTTCAGCGAGGACGTCGTCGTGAGTGAAGACGACCTGGCCGTCATCGGCGTGAACGTCGCCAGCTACGGCTTCGCGGCGGCCACGTTCAGCTACGACCCGGTCACCTTCACGGCCACGTGGACCTTGGCGGCCCCGGTCGCGGCCGACAAGCTCCTGCTCGACCTCGACGCCGCCGCGGCATCAGGCGTCACGGACGCGGCCGGCAACGCGCTCGACGGCGAGTGGACCAACCCCATCGCCCCCGCCGTCTCCGCCGACACCTACCCCAGCGGCGACGGCACGCCCGGCGGCGACTTCCGCTTCCGCCTCAACGTCCTTCCCGGCGACGTCAACCGCTCCGGCGGCGCCGTTGTCGGCTCCGACGTGACGCTCACGCGCAACGCGCAGAACTTCACGCCGGGGACGGGGCTGTACACGATCTTCAAGGACGTGAACGGCACGGGCAGCATCCTCGGCTCCGACGTCACCCTCGTTCGCAACCGCCAGGGGTTCACCCTGCCCGGCGGCGAGCCGGTGGCGCCGGCG
>JBAUGM010000488.1:0-1650 GCA_049679725.1 Tepidisphaeraceae bacterium | reverse complement strand
GGATGACGTATCGGTGCGATCGTGCGCTTGTGCTGTCGTGGGCATCGCGGCGGCTCGCGGGCGACCGGCGAGTTCGCCTCACATCCGCTGCCGGCCGCTGATCGCATCGGCGAGGATGTTGCGGTTGGCGTATTCGATGTTGCTGCCCGCGGGCAGCCCGCGCGCCAGGCGCGTGACGCTGACGTTGGGGTACTGCGCGATCATCCCCTGGATGTGCAGGGCGGTGCCGTCGCCTTCCATGTTGGGGTTGGTCCCCATGATGATCTCGCGGACCGTTCCGGCGGCGATGCGCTTCATGAGCGCGTCGATCGTCAGGTCGGCGGGGTGGACGTCGTCCAGCGGAGAGATCCGGCCGAGGAGCACGTGGTAGACACCCTGATACAGCCCCGTCGCTTCGAGCGCGAGCAGGTCTTTGGGTTGTTCGACGATGCACACCAACCCCTGATCGCGCGACGGGTCGCCGCAGATCGAGCACGGGTCCTCTTCCGTCAGGTTGTAGCAGACGCTGCAATTCTTGATGCGCGTCTTCACGTCGCGGATCGCGTCGGCGAGCTTCATCGCGTCGGCGGGCTTCTGCTTGAGCAGGTGGAAGGCGATGCGCTCGGCCGAGCGCGTGCCGATGCCCGGGAGGCGGGCGAGTTCGTTCATCAGGTTTTGAATGCTCTGCGTGTAGCTCGACATGGAGAAGATTATAGGCGAGGAAGATGCAACCGCGGAGGCGCGGAGGAAGACGCGGAGAAAGTCGTTGATCGGGCTTCTCCGCGTTTGTTCTCCGCGTCTCCGCCTCTCCGCGGTGCATTTCACGTCCGCTCAGGTCACACCGGTACCGGCTCCCACTGGTGGAACCGCAGCAGCAACGACCCGGCCGAGTTGGGGACCGGGATCTTCGGGCTGAAGCCGATGTACGAATCACCTTCCAACTCGATGTCGAACCGCACTTCCAACTGCACGAAGACGCTGAGGTTCTCGGCCCCGCCGATCTGGATGGCGGGCATGTTCATCAGGCCGGGCATGGGCACGTTCACGCCGCGCGTCTCGTTCTCTTCGTCGATGAACGTCCGCTGCTCGATGCGCTCCCCGACGTCGGCGAACTGCCCGAAGTTGACTTGGAAGGCCGTCTGCCGCGTCGTCAGCCGGCACTTGCACCACTTGTCGTCGGCGGCCCACCACGGGTGCCAGAAGCCGGTCCACCCGTCGATCGAGCCGAACAGCTCGATCTTCGGCTCGGAGTTGAACCGCTTGGACGGCCGGCGATGCGCGTGCAGCTCGAAGGTGGCAACCGCGCCGATGCTGAACTGGAGGAGATCGTCGTGATCGTACGAGACGTTGCCGAAGAAGTGCAGCCCGTCGTCGAGGTGTTCGCCGGCCAAGCCGTGCGCCGGCGGCGTCCAGTTCGTCCGAGCCCACCAGAAGTGGTGATCGACCGGCGCGGGATGCATGTCCCATTGCGTGAGGCCGTCGAGGTACGGCAAGTGCGTGACAATGCGGGCGTCGGCGGGGGAGAGGTAGGCGTTTCGGTGGCGGTCCGCGTACTCGCGCTCGATCTGCCGCATGCCTTTGGTGATGGCGGTGGCGTCGGCGTTCATCGCCTTGGCGATCAGCGCGTTGGCGCGGCGTTTCTCGTCCCCGGTCGGTCGCGCCGCGACGGCG
>JBAUGM010000487.1:0-10440 GCA_049679725.1 Tepidisphaeraceae bacterium | reverse complement strand
GGCCAGGACTTGGCTGAAACGCTCGGGCGAGACGCCCAAGCCACGGACTCATGACGACGTTTTGGGAGCGACGCCGAGTGGCAAGCAATCTCGACGACCGGCCGACGTGGCGACGATTCGCGATCGTCGCGCTGCCACCCTTCATTCTCGCCGTCGCAGCGACACTCGCCTGCTACCTCGCCGCCGGCACCGGCCTGATGCTCTACCTCGGCGGAATCGCGCTGGCGATGCTGCTCACGCCGCCGCTCGTGCTGGCGTATCGCGATTCGCTCGAGCGCCTGCTCGTCGCGGCGTCGATCGTCGACGGCGTCGGCCTTGTCTGGTTCGTCGCGATGCTTCGGTCGGAGACGATGTTCGCGCAGTGGCTCGGCGCGTACATCCTCGCGGCGGGGTGCGTCTTTGCGATGACCGGGCTGGCCTTGGGGTTGTCGCGACTGCTTCGCAATGACGTGCTCGCATCCGCGCTGTGCGTGGTCATCGCACTGGCGTGGCTGACGTGGCCGGTGTGGCTATCGGCGTGGGTCGATCGGCCGGGCGTCGAAAGGCTGATCGCCTGGCTGGTTCCCGTTCATCCCCTGCTCGCGGCGAACGGCTTGCTGTCGCACCTGGGCGTCTGGGGCGAGCAGCGGCTGATGTACCAGCTCACCAGCCTCGGCCAGGACGTGCCGTATCAATTCCCCGCCACCGTCGTCCCCGCGACGCTCGCGCATGCGCTAGTCGGCGGCGCGTTGCTGCTGGTCGCGCGCCGCGGGCGGCACGTGGGCGCGGCGATCGACGTACCAAATCGACAAGCCGGCTAACGCCGTCAGCACGGCGTACGCGACGACCTTCTTCCAGAGCGGCCACGGGTCACGCGTCGCGTCGCTCATCGCGCCGCCCCGGTCGTTGCACGCGTCGTCGCGGGTCGTGTCGTCGCGGGTCGTGTCGTCGCCTCGGCCAATTGTCGCAGCACGCCGGTGCGGAACAGCGGCGCGAGGATCTCGCGCGCGAACGGGCGCATCATCGCGCCGATGTGGTCGCCGATGTTGCCCAGGCGGATCCACGCGGAGTCGTAGCCGATGAGCACGAGCTTCTCGTATTGCCGCGCCTCGCCGGTTTCGGGCATCGTGAACCCGATGCGCCCGGCGGCATCGGTCTTCACGCCGTCGATCGTGCCGAACGTGCGCGTCCCGATGCCGAGCACCGGGTCGTGCGGGCTGTAGAGCGCGTACGCCCGCCCGCGCACGTGCCGTAGCGCCGGCGAGAGGTCGTACCGCGGTGACACCGCCGGCGCGATCAGCAGCAGCGACTCGACCTTCACGTCATCGGGCAGGCGCTGCAGCGCCCACAGCGCGATGCCCGCCCCGCCGCTGTGGCCGGACAGGTAGATCCGCGTGCGCGGGTCGGCGCGGTAGCGCGTCACGATCATCTGCGCGACGCGATCGGCCTGGCGCTCGTTGCGCTGACGCGCGTAGAGCGCGCTCAGGCCGGGATCGTCCTGCGTCCAGTCGTAGATCTCGACCTCGGCATCCATCCCGCCCTGCACGAGGCCTTCGGTGAGCATGCGGTCGATCGACCGCTTCCCGCCGATGCCCGGCAGGTGCAGCAGATAAGGTCGCGGCGGCGGCGGCGATTCGATCGCGGCGCGCCCGTCACGCGAACGGTCGGTGTAATTGCAGCCGAGCGTAACGGCGGCGAGCAGGACGGACAGCAATGCGAGCGACCCCGGCTTCATGATCAACGCGGCGGCTCATGGCGTGTTACTCCCTCTTCCCGGTACCCCGGGGAGAGGGCAGGGGAGAGGGGCGGGCGATGCACGACGTCGAAGAACCGGCCGGCTCGAAGACATGCGCCCGTCGTCGTGTCCACTGGTGGCTCGATGTCGCCCACGCCCTGCCCCTCTCCCCGCGCACGGGGAGAGGGAGGTAAGTGGCTTGCCTGCTCGATGGGCTCGCGCGATTCAGCGGATTGCTGCGCGATCTCGATCAGCCGCGGCGCCAGCCAGCCGCTGGCGAAGCGCGGCGTCATGGCCGACCAGTGCGTCCCGTCGTTCCCGTACTCCGACCACCACTTCGACTCGTACGGAACCTGCTCGACCTTCGCGTACTGCTCGGGGAACGCCGGGGCGGCCGGCGGCTTGAATCCGACGAGCCCCGCGGAGTTGCCATGGCGGCGGTCCATCGTGCCGAAGAGGCTCGTGCCCAATCCGAGCACCAGCGCGTCGCGCTTGCTGGAGATCGCATACATGCGGCTGCGCACGTGGCGCAGCGCCGGCGAGAGGTCGTACCCAGGTGACACGGCCGCCGCGATGAAGACGGCCGCCTCCACCTGCACGTCGTCCGGCAGCGCCTCCAGCGCCCACACCGCGATGCCCGCCCCGCCGCTCTCGCACGTCAGGTAGATCGGCCGCTGCGGGTCGGCGCGATATTTCGCGGTGATCAGCGCGGCGACTTTCAGCGCCTCCTCGCGGTTGCGCTGGCGCGACCCGAGCACGAAGACGGGCACGCGCCCGTTCGTCCAGTCGTAGATCCCCGTCTGGGCGTCAAACCCGCCGGCGTTCAGCGCGGCGAGGTACTTGTCATGCACCGAGAACGCGCCCGTGATGCCGGGCAGGTGCAGGAGGTACGGCTTGGGCTCGAGCTTGGCGGCCGGGCGATGGACCGGTGTGGAGCCGCAACCCCACAGGACCAGCGTCATCGCGAAGACGCAAGCGACGGCGGACGCACTTCTCATCGCGTTCCCCAAGTGGCATGGGCGTCTCGCCCATGCATTCCTTTCCGAAGAAACATGAGCGAGACGCCCATGCCACTGAAAGACGCAGAAACCCTCCGAGCGCGTGAACTTTTTTCGTAGCACGGGTTTCCTCAACCCGTGTCTTGAAGGAGAACACGGGTTGAAAACCCGTGCCACAACAAAATTCACAAGCCGTGGCTCACGCGCGCGAGGCCTCATCTGCATCCAATCGGACGCGGTCGGCGCCGGCGTCGAGCAGCTCGCGCGCCTGCGCGTCATTCGTCACGCCCCCGGCGGCCTTGATGATCAGCCCTTCGCCGAACCGTTTCAACTGCCGGACCGCTTCCGCCGTCGCCCCGCCGGCGGGGTGGAAGCCGCTGGCAGTGGCGACGCCGTCGCAGCCGCTCTCGCGGACGCTCCGGCAGGCGACCTCGAATGCGCGCTCCGATCGCTCGGCGCCGAGGCGCGAGAGCAGCGCCGTTTCGACGATCACGAAGATCCCCGCATCCCGCCGCGTCGACCGCGCGGCGCGAACGATCTCCATCAACTCCGCCCGCGCCGCGTCCAGATCGAGGCCGACGATCAGCGGCAGGTGCGCCACGACGTCGATCTCGTCCGCCCCGTCCTTGCTCGTACTCGTCGCCTCGATCGCCTTGAGCGTCGACTTGCCCGTGCCATGGGGAAATCCCACGGCCGAGCAAACGCGGACGCCGGAGCCTTCCACCATCCGCGCGACGCGCGCGACCCACACCGGCGCGACGCAAACCGCGCGGCAGTTGGCGCGCATCGCGTCCGTCGCGACCTTGTGCACCTCGGCGGCGAGGGCTTCGGGCTTGAGGATGGCGAGGTCGATGCGTGGGGCGAGGTCGGGTGGAATCATCATCGGGAACCGCGAGATTGTAGGGGCGAGACTTGCTTCGCCCGTCTTTACCGGACAAGGCGAGTCAAGTCGCGGTGTCGTTGACGTGTGACGGCCGGGCTGTCAGTAGTGTAGAATGTCGCGGCATGACCGACGAGGAGTTTTTACGGCTTTGTCAGAAGACGCACGCGGCCGTTCAGGATGAGAACGGGATCGACGTGACGCAGATTGACCACCTGCTCTCGCTCTCGCCGACCGACCGGCTGCGCACGCTCGAAGAGTTTCTCGAAGAGATGGACGCGTTAAAGGCGACTGGGGAAAAGTGGGATGCTGAAGCTACGCGAACTTCTCGAACGATTGCACGCGGCGGACGTTGAGTTCGTGATCGTCGGAGGTGTCGCAGCGCGCGTAAATGGCTCGACGCTGCCTACCGAAGACCTCGACGTCTGCTGTGACATGTCCGAGAAGAACATGACGCGGTTCGTGGCCGCGATCGCTCCCATCCACCCCGTCGTGCGCGGCGATCCACGAAAGCTTAAGGTTCCCCTCAATCCAAGCCTTCTGGCCCGCGTTAACACCCTGATCATGACGACGAGTCTCGGGGACTTCGACTTGTTGTCAGAAGTCGAACCGATTGGACGATACGACGCCGTACTGAAGGAGTCTTTCGTTGCCGACGTCGAGGGAAAGCCGACCCGCGTCCTCAACATCGATGCATTGATTGCAGCGAAGCGAAAGGCCGGACGGCCGAAGGACAAGTTGGGCGTGCTACACTTGGAGTCCGCCAAGAAGCGCAGAGAGCAAACGGGGCAATCGCCCTGACATCACTCTGTGAAATCAGATCCCCACCGGATGCCACGTCGTCTTCACTTCCTGCGTGTCGAGGATAAAGTACGGGCTCTGCGCATCAACGCTCATCCAGTCGGACCGGTCGTAGGCGAGGACGCGCTTCACGTTCAATGCGGCCTTCGTGCGGACGGCGGCGAGGTCTTTCATTTCGTCGCCGCAGTAGACGCAAGCGTTCACGTCCATGTGGCTGGCGAAGTGTTCGAGGAGTTCTGCGCGGTCGCCGGTCAACAGGTTCACGATGCCGCCGGGGAGGTCGCTGGTGGCGAGGACTTCGCCGAGGGTGACGGCGCAGAGGGGCAGGTCGCGCGGCGCGAGGGCGATGGCGGTGTTGCCGCCGGCGATGACGGGGGCGAGGGTCGAGACGAGGCCGATGAGGGCGGTGTCTTCCGGGGCGAGGATGGAGACGACGCCGGTCGGCTCGAGCATCGAGAAGTTGAAGTGCGAGCTGCTCACCGGGTTCACGCTGCTGAACACCTGCTGGACCTTGTCGCACCAGCCGGCGTAGTAGAGGAAGCGATCGACTGACGCGGCCACCTCCGCCCGCGCGTCGAGCGGCTCGATGCCCTGCTGCACCATCTCGTCGACGAACTGCGCGCTGCGTCCTTCCAGCAGCTCGGCGATGCGGTAGAGGATCTGGGCGCGGTTGTACGCGCTGCGCGAGCCCCACGACGACTGGGCCGCGCGGGCCGCGACGACGGCGTCGCGGAAGTCCTTTCGCGAGCACTGGCAGACGTTGGCCAGCGGTTCGCCAGCGGGGGATTTCAGCAGGTAATAGCGGCCGGACTCGGTGCGCGGGAACTTGCCGCCGACGTAGATCTTGTAGGTCTTGAGGACGGGCAACCGCTCGGCGACTTGCGGGTCGCCCGAGGAGCCGTTGCCGTTCGTCGTTGGCTTGCTCGGCGTGATCCGCGGCTTGCTGCGCGCGACGGCGGTTGCGCCGCGACCGTTCTTGCGTTTGCTGGATTGGCTCATCGACACACCTCAGTACATCAACAGGATCATCAGTCCTACATAATCGATGTCCAACATCTCGCTACCCTATACCACCATGATGAATAGCCCTGCGAAAAGCATCGCGAGTAGATCCAACACGAGTGCCCACTTCGAGAGCAGCCGATCCGCATCACGCTGAAACAGGGTTGCGATGATCAACGCATAGCTGAATGCCCACGCTGCAAACATCGATACTCCGAAGATCGCTGCAGGGGTTTCCCATGAACGAGGCGCGTTCATGAGCGGGAACGTGACGGCGAGGAGCGTGAGGAGCATCGCGCCCGCCGCGTAGGCGCCGAGCACGAACGCGGCGACGCTCACGCGCGAATGCGGCTTCGTCACGATCGTGGGCGTTCGGTACGCGATGGTTTGGACGGTCGTCATTCGTTCAATCCGGACGGGGTCGCTGAAGCGACCCCGCCGCGCGGGTGCTCATGTCGTCAATTCAGGTTCAAGTACGGCATCAGCCCGTGCAACCCGCCCTCGCGGCCCATGCCGGATTCCTTGTAGCCGCCGAAGGGGCTGCTCGGGTCGAACTTGTTGTACGTGTTGGCCCAGATCACGCCGGCCTTCATCTGGCTCGTGACCTTGAAGATCTTGGAGCCCTTGTCCGTCCACACGCCGCCCGACAGTCCGTAGGGCGTGTTGTTCGCCTTCTCCAGCGCCTCCTCGACCGTGCGGAACGTCTGCACGGCCAGCACGGGGCCGAAGATTTCTTCCTGCACGATGCGGTGCGACTGCGAGCAGTTCAGGAACAGCGACGGCCGGCACCAGTAACCGGTTTGCGGAAGGTCACAGTCGGTGCAGAACAGCTCCGCCCCTTCCTCGCGGCCGACGTCGAGGTACTTGCGGATGCGCTCGGCCTGCTCTTTGGAGTTGATCGCGCCGATGTCGGTGTTCTTGTCGAGCGGATCGCCGACGATCAGCGTCCGCATGCGATCCTTGAGCTTGCCGATGACCAGATCGGCGACGGACTCCTGCACGAACAGGCGCGAGCCGGCGCAGCAGACGTGGCCCTGGTTGAAGAAGATGCCGTTGATGATGCCTTCGACGGCCTGGTCGATGGGTGCGTCGTCGAAGATGATGTTGGCGGCTTTTCCGCCGAGTTCGAGGGTGAATTTCTTCCGCGAAGGCGCAAGCGACTTCTGAATGATCTTGCCGACTTCGGTGCTGCCGGTGAAGGCGATCTTGTCGATGCCGGGATGGTTGACGATGGCTGCGCCGGTGTCGCCCGCGCCGGTGAGGATGTTGACCACGCCGGGCGGGAGGTCGGCATCACGGATGATCTCGGCGAGCTTCAGCGCGGTGAGCGGGGTGGTCTCGGCAGGCTTGAGAACGCAGGTGTTACCGGTCGCCAGCGCGGGGGCGAGCTTCCAGGCGGCCATGAGCAGGGGGAAGTTCCAGGGGATGATCTGGCCCGCCACGCCTAAAGGGTTGGGCTTCTTTCCGGGGAAGGCGTATTCCAGCTTGTCCGCCCAACCGGCGTAGTAGAAGAAGTGCGCCGCTGCCAATGGGACGTCGACATCGCGGCTCTCGCGGATGGGCTTGCCGCCGTCCATGGATTCGATGACCGCCAGCTCGCGGGCGCGTTCCTGGATCATCCGGGCGATGCGGTAAACGTACTTGCCCCGCTCCTTCGCGGGCATCTTCGACCAGGTCTTGTCGTAGGCGCGTCGCGCCGCTTTGACCGCCTTATCGACGTCGTCCGGGGTCGCTGAAGCGACCTCCGCCAGTTTCTTCTCCGTCGCGGGGTTGATCGTGTCGAAATACTCACCCCTAGCGGGGGGGACGAACTGCCCGTCGATGAACAGGTCGTAGCGCGGGGCGATCTTCGCGTGACCCGCGCTTTCGGGAGCGGGGGCGTAGGTCCAACGGGTGGAGAAGTTCAGAGCGATCGGATCCCGGTTCATTGCGGTCGTCATCTCGCGTACCCCTCGGTTGCGCGCCTCCGCAGACGCCCAGGCCTTAAGGCCTGGGCTTTTCCGTGTCGCATTCTATCAGAGTCCGGACCTCGGGGTTATCGTTTCCCCCATGAGTCATCCCCTCGCATTGATCGCGTTCGGCGTGATCGTCGGCATCTTCAGCGGCGTGATGGGACTGGGCGGCGGAAGCGTCATGATCCCGGTCATGGTGCTGGGCTACCACATGACCCAGCCCCAGGCGCACGGGACGAGCCTGGCCGTGATGCTCCCGCTGGTCACGCTGCCGGCGGTCATCGAGTACTACCGGAACGGGAACGTGAACGTCGCCATGGCGGCGTGGATGGCGGCGGGGTTTATGATGGGGTCATTCTTCGGCGCCTACGCCGCCAACCTCATGCCCAAGGAGACGCTCAAGCTCGTCTTCGGCTTCCTGCTGATCTACGTCGCCGCGTACACGGTCTTCGGGAAGGAACACCTCGGGCGGACGACGCTGCTCTCGGCCTTGCTCGTTGTGATCGCGATGGGGGTGTTCACGGCGACGAAGTGGTACGACAAGACCCGCCCCTCCCCGGCCATGGAAACGCGAACGCCCGAGGCCGAAACCTCGGGCGTTCGCAATGTCTAGCTTCGACTGATCCTTCGCATCGCGAGATGCGAGGGGCAGCGGCTTTAGAACTTGAAGCCGATCGCCAGCGAGTAGGCGAACGCCTCATCGTTGGCGCTGTCGAACGGGATCAGGTACTGGACGGTGGCGGCGATGAAGGTCGTCGCGTTGACGAAGTACTTCACGCCACCTTCCGGACCCCACACGCCGTCGTCTTCCACGCCATCGCCGTAGGCGTAGCCGATGAAGGCGCCGACGAACGGCTGCCAGCGATCGAGGTCGAAGTGGTAGTCGACGAAGCCGGTCGTGCTGCCGGCAAAGTCGCTGCCCGAGCCTTCGATGTCGCTGAACGAGATCGTCTGACGGACGCCGGCCTCGAGGTTGTCGTTGAAGAAGTACCCGAGGCTGCCACCGATCGACAAGACGGTGTTGTCGAAGTCGTCCGTGCTGGTGCCGTTACCAGCGAGCGTGACTTCCCAGTCACCCTCGTCGAACTGTGCCGAAGCGGCGGCGGGGACGAGGAACAGACCGAGCAGCGCGACCAAAACCAAATTCCGCAACATGCTTACCTCCTTCAATGGAAAAGCGACTGACCCGTGAGCGGCGGCGCTTTTGCGGGTTGGGCTAAAACAGCCCCGGGCCGTTGCGGGTAGATTGGCCCGTGCGAAAGGGTTTGAACTGTCGTACACGACTCCGCCCGATCCCTTTCGCGTCCGCGTCACGGGAAACGACCCGCAACCCGGTGCTACGTCGCCGCCTTGATACCGGCTACTCGCCGGGCGGAAACGCGCAGTGAACTTAACCGAGTAGATCGGACAACCACAACCGGAAACTTGTGAGGACTTTGATGAGTGTAGGGCCTATAACGACTTACGGCGTTATCGGACCACAAGAATCGATGGGCGTTAGCGAACGCTAAACCCCTGATCCCACAGCAGCTTGGGCGTACTGGACGGCATTGCGGAAGACCCGCAACCCCACCCCTTCAGCAGCCTGCCGATGGCGCGTCCAGGCGGGGTGTTGAAAACTCTTAACAAAGCGCTCCGGATGGGGCATCAAGCCGAAGACCAGGCCCGTCATGTCGCAGACACCAGCGATGTCATCCACGCTGCCATTGGGGTTGTCCGGAAAGGTCCCATTGGCGGGCGAGCCATCGGGCTTCGCGTAGGTCAGGGCGATTTGGCCGTTGTCGTGCAGGCTCCGGCGGACGGACTCGTCGGCGGGCACGAACTTGCCCTCGCCGTGCGCGATGGGCAGCTCGATCGGCTGGTCCATGCCCGCCGTCCAGATGCACTTGCTCGGCCGGGGCGACAGATGGACCCAGCGGTCGAGGAATCGGCCGCAGTCGTTGTTCGTCAGCGTGCAGGTCTGGCCTGCCCCGAGCCTGTCGAGTTGGCCCGCCCCGAGCCTGTCGAGGTGGCCCGCGCGTCCGCCGATCTCACCGGGCAGAAGGTCTGTCTTCACCAGCACCTGGAACCCATTGCAGATCCCGATGATGGGTTTGCCGGCGTCGACGAAGCCGCGAAATGCGTCGCGCAAATGATGGACAATTTGATTCGCGAAGATGCGACCGGCCGCGATGTCGTCGCCATAACTGAACCCGCCCGGGAGCGCCATGAGCTGGAAATCCTCGAGCAGTCCGGGCTCCCGGAGGACGCGGTTGAGGTGGACCGCCTCCGCCGTGGCGCCCGCCAGCTCGAAAGCGTGGGCGGTTTCGACGTCGCAGTTGGTGCCGGCGGTGCGGAGGATCAGGGTTCTCGGTCGCATCATCGGTCCTATCTTACGCGCGGGTCGGATAAGTTCGACTTTGGCTGCGCTGGCGGCGCGCGGAACATATCAACCCGCCTCGACCCGTCGCCGCGTGACCCGCATAACCGCCACATTTCGTCCGCCGCAACGTCCTATAAACGATCCGTTTTCAGGTGAATTCCTCAATTCCTCCGTTGGCGCGGGATTGGCGCGTGTAATATCCGCTCATCACGCACCGTCCCTTCGTGGGTGTTCTGGTTCAGCGTTCCTTGTTTGGCAAGAAAGCTTGAGGAGTGGGATGTTTCCGCATCGCCGTACCCGTCGTTCGAATGAAGTTCGTGAAAATGCTCACGTGGCCATGGCCCGCGCCGTGATCGAGACGCTCGAGGGGCGCCAGCTCCTGCACGCCGGGCATGATCACCTGAGCGTGAAGGTCGATTTCCAGAAGGTGACGAGCCCCGTCTTCCCCGGCTACGTTGCCGACGTCGGCCAAGCCTACGGCGACCGCAACGGCTACACCTACGGCTGGAGCGCCAACAACACCTCCAGCGCCCGCGATCGCAACGCCTCCAACTCCCCCGACGAGCGCTACGACACCTGGGTCAAGACCGCCGGCAACGTCTGGGAGATCGCGCTGCCCAACGACACCTACGACGTCCGCGTCGTGGCCGGCGACCCCACGACCTTCGACAGTTACTACAAGGTCAACCTCGAAGGCCTCCTCGCCATCGACGCCCAGCCGACCTCGGCCC
>JBAUGM010000486.1:0-5913 GCA_049679725.1 Tepidisphaeraceae bacterium | reverse complement strand
CCGGCTCGGCAGGAGCCTCGCCCTCCCGACAAGCCTCGCCCTCCCGATAAACGCGACGGACGATGAGGTGGGCATATGACCACCATCGCGCGCCGCTGGGAGCAGTTCTGGTTCGCGCCGAAGGACGCGCTGACGCTCGGCGTCTGCCGGTTCCTCTTCTTCGGGCTGCTGTTCTGGCAATACTTCGAACAGCGCTTCGCGCCGTGGGCCGACGTGTCGCGCGCGTTCTGGCAGCCGATCTGGATCTTCGAGAAGTTTCATATCCCGGTGTTGCCTGGTCAGGCGCTGCTCGCTTGCGAGATCGCGTGGAAGGCGGCGCTCGCCTGCGCGTGCGTCGGGTTGCTCACCCGGTTCAGCACCGCCGCCGCGTTCGCGCTCGGCATCTACCTGCTCGGCCTGCGCCACAACTGGGGCAAGGCGAGCCACGACGACGCGTCGACGGTCCTCATCCTGCTGATCCTCGCGTTGTCGCGCTGCGGCGACGCGTTTTCCCTCGACGCGATCCTGCGGCGCAAGCGCCGCGCCGAAGGCGATCCCCTGCCGCTGACCAGCGGCGAGTACCGCTGGCCGATCCGCGCCGTGTGGCTCGTCCTTGCGATGGTTTTCTTCAACTCCGCCGTCGCGAAGCTGCGGAAGTCCGGCATCGAGTGGGCGTTTTCCGAGAACCTCGCCGTGCTGATGGTCCGGCTGAATTACTTCAACAAGCCGACGACCGACTGGGGCATTCGCCTGGCGAACATCCCCGCATTTGGCCACGCGATGGGCGTCGCCGCGATCATGGTCGAGCTGTTCTTCCCGCTCGTGCTGTTCAGCCGGATCGCGCGCTGGGTCCTCGTGCCGGCCGCGTTCATGATGCAGGTGGGGAACAAGGCGCTGCTGGGCGTGGATTTCACCGGCTTCATGTTCGCATACGTGTTCTTCATCGACTGGGGTTGGCTGGCGGGGCGGATGGGGATCGTGAAGACGCCGAACGCGACGGACGCGACAACACCGAGCGACGTCGTCGACGAACCCGCGCCGCGCGAAGCGCCCGTCCGCGCGCGATCGACGGCGACGGGCGACGGCATCTTCGAACGCCGCGCCCAAGTTCACCGCGTCCCCCCGCCCTTCGCCGGCTAGCGCGTTCGCGCCCTTGCTCCCTCATGCCGGCGCTTTCGCGGCGTTCGCTTCGTACTCCTTGAGCTGCTTCTCCAAGTGCGGCTTGACGCGCTCGGGCGCGCCGTTGATCGCCTGCTTCTGGACTTCCACGGCCTTCGCCCAGTCCTTCTTGGCGGCGTGGATGCTGGCGACCAGCGCCTGGGCCATCGGCTTCTGTTCGCCAACGTGCTCGGCGCCGGCGGTCGCGAGCTTCAGGGCGGTGTCGTACTCCTTCGCGGCCAGGGCGCCCTGCGCGATCATCAGGGCGGGGATGGGCTGCTCCTTCGCGTTCTTGAGCGCTTCCTCGGCGATGGCCGCGGCCTTGTCGGGCTGCTTCGTCTCGACCAGCGCCTGATAGCGCATCGGCGCGAGCATCTTCACAGACGCGGGGCTGGCCTTCTCGGCCTCGTCGAGCTTCGCCAGCACCTGGTCCCACTTGCCCGCCCGCGCCAGGCCGGAAACCTCCTGCATCACCGATTCGACCTTCTGCTGACCCTCGAACTCCGCCTTGGCGGCGGCGATGTCGAGCTTCTTCTCGATCACCTTGGCGAGCGGCTCGTCCATCTGCATCGGGTGCCCGATCCACGCGATCACCCCTTCCTGGTTGACGATGAACGAGCACGGGATGCCGTTGCGGTTGGCGGCCTTCATCCACGTGGTAGCCATCGTCCCGGCGTTCGCGCCGGCAGAGACGTCGTCCATCGCGACGCGGTAGGTCATCTTCTCGCCCATCTCCTTGATGAACGGCTCGACCTTCGCTTCATCGTGCTCCCAGACGTTCTGCCCGATGACGATCAGTCCCTTGTCGGCGTACTTCTTCTGGAGGTCGTTGATGTGCGGGATGGCGGAGACGCACGGCCCGCACCACGTGGCCCACATCTCCACGACGTAGACCTTGCCCTTCTCGAACTCGCTGACCGGATCACCCTGGACGTATTTACCCTGCGCCAGTTTCGGCGCCGGGTCTCCAACCCCCAGCGCGGCGGCTGTTGTTGGGTGCGCGAGCAATGCCATCGACACGATGCTGAAGGCGAGCAAGGCGAGTGGAAGGCGGGTCATGAGGGTTCTCCTGTGCGAGATGAGTTGGTGTCAGCGTCGTGCGCCCGGTACGCGTCAGGATGGATTCGCGCGCTTGTCATCCTGAGGTACTCCGAAGGATCTCCCGCGCCCAACGCCTGAGATCCTTCGGAGTACCTCAGGATGACGAGCAGGGCGCGCACGTTTCAATCCTGATG
This sequence comes from Tepidisphaeraceae bacterium, assembly GCA_049679725.1. Classification (GTDB taxonomy): domain Bacteria; phylum Planctomycetota; class Phycisphaerae; order Tepidisphaerales; family Tepidisphaeraceae; genus DASYWJ01. Next base: position 3,541 of record JBAUGM010000486.1, on the reverse strand, counting down.
CACATAGCGGGCGATCCTCGCACGGCAAGGGCGATCGGTCCAGCACCATTTCCTGACGTTCTTCGCGAGGAAAGTTTCAACGTGAGCGGAGATCCGCGCCAGATTTGATGTCGACCGGTGCTCGGCGCGCCGCGCCGTTCGCCCCTCTCCCCGGCGTACCGGGGCGAGGGTGTGGGGTCATTCGCTTGGTTTGGCGGCGGGCGCGTCGACCACGACTTCGAATGCGGACGGGGCGGGGGCCGCGCGCGGCGCGAAGCGTTCTTCGGCTTCGGCGCGGGCGTCCTTGGCTTTTGACGCGCGATGGAGGAGGTAGCCGACGCCGAACATCACGACGCCGCAGAACGCGAACGACAGTCGGCCCGCCAGCGGGTTGGGGATGGTGACGAGGAGCATGATGAACCCGCCGTAGATGAGGCAGAGCAGCCCCATGGTCTTCGCCTGGATGTTGTCGCTGCCGGGGCCGCCCTCTTCTTTGGCGAAGTCGACGGGCTTGCGCATCTCGGCGAAGAACGCATCGACGCGCTGGACCTCGGCCGCGGGGCGCGGTCGCGCGAGCAGCGGCGTCAGCAAGAACCATCCCGACCCGACCACGATGTTCATCATGATCCCCGCCGCCTGGGCCCAGTCGCTCGCCTCGCGCTTGTTGAGCGTCCAGCCGAAGACGTCGCTCGCCCAGTCCTTCGTGAGCACCGCCTGCACGAACCAGCTCGTCGCCAGCCCGATGACGACCGTCGACCACCCCGCCCACGACGGCGCCCGGCGGAGGAACATCCCCCAGATCAGCGGGATCGCGATCGGCAGCGCGACCCAGCCGCCGAAGTTCACCATGAGCTTGAAGATCGGCATGTCGGGGAGGTTCGCGAACCACAGCGTCGCCAGGACGATCAGCACGCCGAAGAGGACGGTCACGAGGCGCGAGGCGAGGAGCAGTTCCGTCTCGCCCGCGTGCGGGCGCACCTTCACCTGGTAAAAGTTCTTGATGAAGTACCCGGCGTTGCGATTGAGGCCGCTGTCCATCTGACCCATGGTCGACGCGAAGATGCCGCTGACGAGCAGCCCGAGCATGCCGGCGGGCATCGTGGTCAGCGCGATTGCGAAGTACGACGCATCCTGCGGGTTCGGCAGGTGCTCCTTGTCGGGGAAGATCGCGCGCAGGTCGGGGTAAAGGATCCGCGCGACCATCGGCGGGATGAACCAGATGACCGGGCCGACCGCGAAGAGGATCGTGGCCAGCAGCGCCGCCTTGCGCGCGTGGGTCGTGTCCTTCACGCTCAGGTAGCGGGAGGCATCGGTCATGTTGTTCAGCGAAACCCACTTCTGGCAGAGCATCGCGATGATCCAGAAGCCAATGAGGTTGCTGTTGGCGACCTCGCCCCAGTTCCAGAAGTGACTCGGAGTCTGCTCGAAGAAGGGTTGGAGTCCGCCGATCTTCATCAGCGCCAGCACGGCCGCGACGAGGGTGACCGGCATGAGCAGGAGCATCTGCACGAAGTCGCTGGCGGTGCTCGTCCATGAGCCGCCGAGGAGCGACATGAGCAGCGTGACGGCGCCGGTGAGGACGATCGTCCACGTCATTGACATCCCGAACGCCGCGGTGAGGAACACGGCCAGCCCGTTCAGCCAGATGGCGGCGTAGAGCATGCCCATGGGGATGTTCAGCCACGTGAAGAACTGCTCGTTGGCGGCGCCGAAGCGTTTGCGGACGGCATCCATCGCGGTGACGCAGCGCATCTGCCGGAAGAGCGGGCCGAAGTAGATGTAGTTGAAGAAGAACCCGATCGCGCCGGCGAAGAAGATGACGAGGACGACCGGCCCGTCGAGATACGCCTTGCCCGCCATGCCCGTGAAGCTCACGGCGGAGAAGTTCGTCATGAACGCGCCGGCGCCGACGATCCACCAGAGCATTTCGCCGCCGGAGCGGAAGTAGTCGCTGGTGTTCTTGATGAAGCGCTTGAAGACCCAGCCCATCGAGAGCATGAAGACGAAGTAAAAGACGAGGACGCCGTAGTCCGCTGGGGAGAGCGTGGGCTTCATCCGCTGGTCCTCATGCTGCCGCGATCAGGAAAACCCTTCTCAGGTCGATCGCCGCGCCGGTCGTCATCCTGAGGTACTCCGAAGGATCTCGGGTTGGGAGTCGCTTGAGGGCCCGAGATCCTTCGGAGTACCTCAGGATGACGGGCAACCATTCGGGCAGTCTATTTCGTTTTGGCTGGAAAAAGTAGGTTCGTAAGCGGCGACGAACCGTCTTTCATCTTCGCGATGGCTTGTTCGTACTTCGGTTCGTCGTACGCGTTGGCGGCGCGGCGCAGGACCGTCGCGGCCTCCTTCATCTTCGGCGGGGAGATCTGCTTGTACTCCCACTTCCGCTCGCCGGTCATGAACGGCAGCATCCAGTCGATCGCCTTGCGCAGGCTTCGGCCGTCGTCGGTCTGGTAGGTCCAGAGGTCCAGGCCGACGCGCTGGCCGAGCATCGCGAGCTCTTCGTGCGCGAGGATGTTGAAGCGCGAATAGTCGAACGCCTTCGTGCGCTCCAGCTCTTCCGGCTGGCGCCCGTCCGGTTCGATCTGTTTGGCGATGCGATCGCGGCCGTGCTTGAGGATGATCTTCTTCGCGAGTTCCGCGTCATCGAGGTAGAGGGCGTACGTCGCCGTCTGCACGCCCCAGAACGTCCCGTGGTTGTTCGGCGCGGCCTGCTCCTTCTTCCCCTGCTCGCTCTCGCTCAGGTACGTGAGGTACTGCTTGAACCAACCTTTCAGTTGCTTCGAATCGTCGGCCGACCAGTGCTTGGAGCCGGCCAGCAACCCGTCGGCGTCGACGACGTCGCGCAACCGGTTCGTCTCGATCACGCCGGCGGCGCGATCCTGTTCCTCGCGGCCGGGGATGAACTGCGCGTAGCGGCAGTTGGGGTTCATGCGCGTTTCGGGTGCGATGAACCACGCGCGAATGAGCTGCGACGCTTTCTGGGCGTACTTCTCGTCGCCGCTGAAGTAATAGCCCATCGCCAGCGCCTCGGCGGCGTCGGACATCCCCTCCATGTGCGGCAAGTCGTACTTCGCGCGATCGGGGTTCACTTCACCGTCCTTGCGAATGAACGGCTTGCCGTCCGGCTTCGACGGATCGGGAAACCAGTACGGCGAGAGGCTCATGTAATCGTGCTTGTCACCACTGGGCGGCGTGAAGGGTTTGTCCATCACGGTGACGAGCTTGTAGTCCAGCGCCTTGTCCGCGCGCTCGCGGATCTCGTCGAGCGCTTTCCTCAGGTCCGCATCCGGCCTCGCCGCCCGCGCCTTGGCGGCCGCGAGATCGCTCCCCTCCGATTGAAACACGCGCGGCCCCTCCTCCGCGCGGAGGGACGTCGTGAGGAACAAGAGCGAGACGATCAGCACGGAGACGGCAATTCGCATGAGAACCTCGGTTTTGATGTGGTGAACCGGTTTTCCATGAGTATAATCGCCGATTGTCCAAGGACGCAACACAAAATTCGCGAGGACCTGGTCGACGCCGACGCGTTACGCACGTCATCCCGAGGGAGCCTTGGCGA
>JBAUGM010000485.1:0-4878 GCA_049679725.1 Tepidisphaeraceae bacterium | reverse complement strand
CCGAGATCCCTCGGTCGTAAAACTCCCTTCGGGATGACGTGTCTACGCGGTCCATGCCGACGGGTTATCATCCCCCTCATGTACATCTGCCTCCACCGCGGCACCGCCGGGCGCGATCTGCCGTACGACGAGTTCGTGAAGCTCTCCGCCGACGCCGGCTTTCCCGGCGTTGACGTCGACATGGGCTGGGCGCAATCGCACGGCTCGGCCGCCCTGGGCGACCTCCTCCAATCGCACAACCAAAAGCCCGGCGGCTGGGGCCCGAACTTCGACTGGCGCGGCGACATCGCCAAGCTCGACGCCGGCCTGCCGAACCTTCAGGCGCAGGCGAAGATCGCGCAGGACCTTGGCGTCGACGCGTGCGCGACGTACATCCTGCCGTCGTCCGACCTGCCGTTCATCGAGAACTGGGACTTCCACGTCCAGCGGCTCAAGCCCATCGCGGAAGTCCTCGCCGGTCATGGCCTGCGTTTCGGGTTGGAGTTCGTCTCGCCGTATCACCTCCGACATCGCTGGAAGCACGAGTTCATCTTCACCCCGGGGCAGATGCTGGAGCTGGCGGCGGAGGTGGGCGAGAACGCCGGCCTGCTCGTCGACTGCTTCCACGTCCACGCCGCGGGCGACACGTGGAAGCGCGTCGCGGAGATCCCCGCGAGCAAGATTGTCCTCGCCCACCTCAACGATGCCCCCAACGTCCCGCTCGCCGAGATCGATGACGGCAAGCGGCTGCTCCCCGGCGAGGGCGTCATCGATCTGCCCGCGTTCGTCGCCGCGCTGAAGACAAGCGGCTACGGCGGGCCGATGTCGCTCGAGGTCTTCAACGCCGAACTTCGCGCCATGCCGCCGTTGGAAGCGGCGCGGAAGGGTTGGGCCGCGACGGCCAAGGCGATCGGTTCGCGCTTGGCGTCGCCGGTATAACCCCTGTTGCGATCGGGGGGCGTGTGCCGATAATGTCGATGTGCGATCGTGGCACGGGCATCTTGCTCGTGTCTTACACGCGAAGAAAACATGGGCAGGATGCCCATGCCACGAGATGCCCGTACTTCAAGCCCAGCGCAAGGACGCACCGCCGTCGCCCTCCCAGGGCGAGCTGCAGCGCATCCTGCGCATGGAAGTCCCCGTCATCGTCAAGCTGGCCGACCGCAAGCTGAACATGTCCGAGGTCATGCGCCTGGGCACCGGCGCGATCATCGAGTTCTTCAAGGCCAGCGACGAGCCGCTGGAGCTGCTGATCAACAACAAGGTGATCGGCGCCGGCGAAGCCGTGAAGGTCGGCGAGAACTTCGGCCTGCGCATCACCACCATCGGCGACGTGAAGTCGGTGATCCGGTCGATGGGCAGCCAGAACGGTTAGGCCGACGGTCCCCGCACGATCCCAATTGCCATCTCCAATGCTTCCTTACGCGTCGTGATGCGATCTTCCAGCTGCGCGTCGTACGTCTGATCCAACGCAACTTTGAACTTCGGGCCGGGCGTGAGGCCTGCGTCCGTCAGGTCGTCGCCCGTGATGAGCGGCGGCGGGGCGTAGTCGGCGGGTTCGAGCACGGACAGTTCTGCCTCCAAACGATCCGCGCGTTCACGATACCAGCCGAGGTGCGACAGCGCGCGAAGCAGCGCGCGCGTGCCGCCCTGAGTCGGGGTTGCGGCAAATCGCTTCTTTACCGCGACGGATGGGTACGGCCCGTTGAGCAGCGTGCCCAAGGCGGTAAGCATTTCTTCCATCTGCTCGTTCTCCGCGTTGCTTGTCCGCAACCCTTGTCGCATGGCGCGAATCGTTTCCCTCGCCTGCTTCGCGCCGACGAGTTCGCGTACAGCGGTGCCCGGCGGGGACGTGCGCCAGCGAAAGCACAGGTCTGCCGCGGTCAGCGCTACGCTGAAGGGAATCGTCTTCAGAGGCCAAACTGAATCGAAGTAATAAGGCATCTCAGGGTCGGGAGAGTGGTCGCCCGCACGAGAAAAGCGAAAGATCTCCTTGATGATGTCGAGTCGCCAAAGCAGTCGCCACGCTACCACGCGCGTCGGCGGCGTCAGCATGATCCGCAACTCCTCCGCAATTCGTTCGGGACTGATGCGGACGATCTGCGGTGCATGCGCCTTGATCGCCGCGTGAGTTCGTTCCTCAATGTCGAGGTCGAACCGCGCCGCGAACCGCACCGCACGCAGTAGTCGTAAGTGATCCTCCTCAAACCGATGATTCGGGTCCCCAATCGCGCGGAGGACGCGGTTCTTCAGATCCTCCTGCCCGCCCACGTAGTCGATCACGCGATTCTCGATCGGATCGAGGAACAAACCGTTAATCGTGAAATCCCGCCGCTTCGCGTCCTCTTCCGCGGTCGTGAACGTCACCTCGGTCGGTCGTCGGCCGTCGACGTACTTGCCGTCGGTGCGGAAGGTGGCGACTTCGACGACGCTTTTACGGTGCCGCACGAGGATCACGCCGAAGGCGGCGCCGACGGCTTGGGTGTTGGAGAAGAGTTGCCGCACGCGGTCCGGCGGGGCGTCGGTGGCGACGTCGTAGTCCTTCGGCGTCAGCCCGAGCAGTTCATCCCGCACGCACCCGCCGGCGAAGTACGCGACGTGGCCCGCCTCGCGCAAGCGCGTGAGCACCGCCAGCGCGTCGTCGCGGTCGCACGGGGGTTTGTTGCCGGTCGTCGTCGCGGCAGCGGTCATCCTCAGAAGGATACCGGTGAGAGCGGCTCACCGGGAGGGCGAGGCTCCGCCCGAGCCGTCTTTCTCCCGTTGAATGCAAAGACGGCTCGGACGCAGCCTCGCCCTCCCGCTTAGGGCGCGACCTCCGAGCGACGCAGGAACTCGATCGCCATGCTGCCGTACTCGCGCAGGTCGTAACGCTCCAGCGCCGGCAGCTCGATCCGGTCCTTCGCATCCCGGCGGAGGATCACGATCCCCTCGAGCGCGAGGTGGTGACTCGCTGCCCGCTCGGCCAACCGCTGTAACGCCTGCGGCTTCTCAACGAGGAAGCGGTAGGGCGGATCGAGGAAGATCAGGTCGGCCCCTGCGTTCTTGTCCGCATCCGAGCCGGCGTCGAACCACTTGAACAGGTCGCCCTGAACGACCTTGCTCCGTTCGCCCACTCCCAGCGTCGCGATGTTCTTCTCCAGCCGTTTTGCCGCCGATCGATCGGCTTCGAAGAACGTCGACTGCGCCGCGCCTCGGCTGAGGCATTCCAGCCCCATGCTGCCGGTGCCGGCGAAGCAGTCGTAGACGATCGCGTCCGGGATCAGCGGCGTGAGGATGTCGAACAACGACTGCTTCACGCGGTCGGTGATCGGGCGGGTGGTGTCGCCTTCGGGTGGGAGCAATCGTCGGCCGCGAAATTCACCGGCGATGATGCGCATCAAGTGCGGAATGTATGCGGATTGTGAACGACTTCACACACCCCATGGGCGCAGAAGAACCCGCGGCGGAGCCGCAGGGCTCTCGTCGGCGGGCGGGAGCCCAGCGGCTCCGCCCGGCGCCGCCGCGGGTGCATTTCTCCGTCGCTTGACAACCTGTCCCGTTTGCCTAACGTTGCGCGACTCAGCGATTTCGCAGCGAAATCGCCCGTCAGGTTGAGCCGGTCCCCCGGACAACGCAAACCTTCACAAAACCACGCGGCCAAACCCGCGGGAGTTTCTCACATGGCACTGAAAGTGGGCATCAACGGTTTCGGTCGCATCGGCCGTCTGGTCATGCGGGCCGGGCTCAAGAGCGGCAACGTCGAGTTCGTCGGCATCAACGATCTGGTTCCGCCGGACAACCTCGCCTACCTGCTCAAGCACGACTCGACCCACGGCAAGTTCGACGGCAGCGTCGAGGCGGCCGAGGACGGCATCATCGTCAACGGCAAGAAGGTGCCGTGCTACTCGATTAGGAACCCCGCCGAACTCCCCTGGGGCAAGAACGGCGCGGATTACGTCGTCGAGTCGACGGGATTGTTCACCGACTACGCCGGCGCCGAGAACCACCTCAAGGCCGGCGCGAAGCGCGTGATCCTCTCCGCCCCGACGAAGGATCCGGAAAAGATCCCGACGCTCCTCGTCGGCGTGAACCACGACAAGTTCGACCCCGCGAAGGACAAGATCGTCTCCAACGCCAGCTGCACGACGAACTGCCTCGCCCCGATCGCCTACGTGATCAACAAGGAGTTCGGCCTGGCCGAAGGGCTCATGACCACGGTCCACGCGATGACCGCGACGCAGCCGACGGTCGACGGCCCCTCGAAGAAGGACTGGCGCGGCGGGCGCGGCGCGGCGCAGAACATCATCCCCGCCGCCACCGGCGCCGCCAAAGCCGTCACCCTCGTCCTGCCCGAGTTGAAGGGCAAGCTGACGGGCATGGCCTTCCGCGTCCCGACGCCGGACGTCTCGGTCGTCGACCTGACCTTCAAGACCGCCAAGGCCACGAGCTACGCCGCGATTAAGGCCGCCATGAAGAAGTACGCCGAGGGCGAGCTGAAGGGCATCCTCGGCTACACGGACGAGGAAGTCGTCTCGACCGATTTCGTGACGGATCCCCGCAGCAGCATCTTCGACGCCGGCGCGGGCATCGAGCTGAACGCCAACTTCTTCAAGGTCATCGCCTGGTACGACAACGAGTGGGGCTACAGCAACCGCGTCATCGACCTGATGCTGGCGATGGCGAAGAAGGAAGGGCTGGCGAAGTAACGGCCGGCTTCCGCATCACGCAGAACCAAATCCGTGCCGGGAACGCGCGACAGCGCGCGTCCCGGCATGTTTCGTTTGCGCCCTCTTGTCATCCTGAGTCCTCACGCAGCCGCGCCGCACCGGCGAGGGATGAAAAGCTTGGGGGCGCGTCTCGCCCTTGAGCGGATTGACGCCAAGACCGCCAAGACCGCAAAGACCGCCAAGAAGACAATGG
>JBAUGM010000484.1:0-6977 GCA_049679725.1 Tepidisphaeraceae bacterium | reverse complement strand
CAAGCGGCGCGCTGCGACGAACGACGCTCGTGGAGGCAACGTCGCTCACCCCTCTCCCCCGCCCTCTCCCCGGCGTACCGGGAAGAGGGAGTGAATGCGGATCGCCAAGAATGAGCGCTACACCCTCTGGCTCCTGGCTTCTTCCTTTTAGCTTGACCCTCATTTCCCCGCGATTTACTGTGGCGCGTGCGGCTATGGCATTCGACGACGACAACAACATCGTTCAGATGGAGCTGAACAAGATCATCATCAGCGAGATGCAGGACTCGCAGTTCATCTGGCTGAAAGAGGTGGACGGCGAGCGCAAGTTCGCGATCGTGATCGGCTCCGGTGAAGCCTACGCCATCGACCGGAGGCTCAAGGGGATCGCCACGCAGCGTCCCATGACGCACGACCTGCTCGCGAACGTCATCGAGGGGATGGGCGGCACGATCGACCGAATCGAGATCAACAACCTCGAGGGCGGCACGTTTTTCGCTCGTATCCACATCCGGCAGAACGGTGACGTCGTGAGAATCGACAGCCGGCCGAGCGACGCCATCGCGTTGGGGGTCGCGACGAGCGTTCCCATCTACGTCGCCGAGCACGTCCTCGAAGAGGTCTGCTGATTCTCTAGGCACGCCCGCCCACCCCACCGACCCCCTGCGCACGGATCAGGCAATTCGCCGCGCGTGTGGAATCCGGCAGCCGCACCGTGGAACAAGCCCGTTTCCAACGCCTTTTGCCGATCGCCGTCAATTCTCGCGCACGCGCAGAGATTTGGCACCGACCTTGTTCTAGGGCGATCGTTCTCAGGCGGATTTGAGTCGAAGGGAGTCCACATGCAGATGATTGAGGCGGTGATCAAGCCGCACAAGCTTGACGCCGTGAAAGCCTCGCTGGCGAAGCTCGGGATCCTGGGCGTCACCGCGATCGAGTGCAAGGGGTTCGGCCGGCAGATGGGCCATACGGAGCGCTACCGCGGCGCGAAGATGGACGTCGGGTTCGTCCCGAAGGTCCTGCTGAAGATCGTCGTGAAGTCCGTCGAGGCCAACGCGGCGGTGTCGGCGATTGTCGAAGCGGCGCGCACGGGCGAGGTCGGGGACGGGAAGATCTTCGTCTACCCCATCGCCGAGGTCGTGCGCATCCGCACCGGCGAGCGCGACGAGAAAGCGCTGTAACGCGTAAGTTCGTTGACCTGTTGAACCGGCCCATTGGGCGGCACCGCTTGGCGGCGGTGTTCGGAGGAATCTACATGCTATCGTCTCCAACCGGGCGACCCGCGTCGCGCTTCTGCCTTCTCGTTCTGATCCTCGTGGCGTTCACGGCGCTCGCACACGCGCAGACGACGGCGCCGGTCGCGGATGTCGCGGCTTCTGTTGTCGCGGACCCGGCCGCTTCTGTTGTCGCGGACCCAGCCGCTGAAGCGGCCTCGCCGGGGCCGGCTCATAAAATCGAGAACGGGCTCACCGCCTGGATGCTCGTCAGCTCCGCCTTCGTGCTGCTGATGGTGCCCGGGCTCGCGCTGTTCTACGGCGGCATGGTCCGGGCAAAGAACGTGCTGAACATGTTCCTCTGCTGCATGGTCGCCATCGGCGTGATCGGCCTGCACTGGGTGATCATCGGGTACGCGATGGCCTTCCCGGCGAACGCGCCGGTGCTCACGATCAGCGGCTGGAACATCCTCGGGTTCGACCCGAGTTTGATCCTCCTCCGCGCCTTCAGCGGGCCTGAGCAGATGTACCGCCTCCTCACCTCGGGTGACGCCACCGGCGCCGTGCCAACCGGCGTGCCCGAACTCGCCTTCGTCATGTTCCAGGGCAAGTTCGCGATCATCACGCCCGCGCTGATCGTCGGCGCCGTCGCCGAGCGCGTGAAGTTCGGGCCGTTCGTGCTGTTCATGCTCATCTGGTCGACGGTGGTCTATTGCCCGGTCGCCTACAACGTCTGGAACGTGCAGGGCGCGCTCTGGACGTACGGCGTGCTCGACTTCGCCGGCGGAACCGTGGTTCACGTCCTGGCGGGCGTCAGCGCGCTGGCCTTGACCCTCGTCATCGGCCCTCGGCTCGGGCACGGGCGCGTGCCGATGCCGCCCCACTCGCTCGGTTTGACCTTGATCGGCGCGGGATTGCTCTGGTTCGGCTGGTTCGGTTTCAACGCCGGCTCGACGATCGCCATCCCCGGCAGCGAGCTGCCGAACTTCATGGGCATCAGCGCCCTGGCCTTCACGAACACGCAGGTCGCCGCCGCCGCCGCCGCGACGGCGTGGATGGTCGCCGAGTGGGTCCACACCGGGAAGCCGACCATCCTTGGCTTCGCCAGCGGCATGGTCGCCGGACTCGTCACCATCACCCCCTGCGCCGGTCACGTCACGCCCGGCAGCGCGATCGCGATCGGCATCATCGGCGGGCTCGTCTGCTACGGCGGCTGCCGCATCAAGAACGTCTTCAAGTTCGACGACTCCCTCGACGCCTTCGGCGTCCACGGTGTCGGCGGGGCGCTGGGCGCCCTGCTCGTCGGCATCTTCGCCTTCCGCCCCGTCGCAGGCGGCATGGAGCAGTTCATCAAGCAGCTCGTCGGCCTGACCCTCTCCGCCGTCTTCGCTTTCGTCGCCACCTACGTCATCGCCACGATCATCCACAAGACGATCGGCCTGCGCGTCAGCAAGAACGACGAGATCGAAGGCCTCGACATCACCGTCCACGGCGAGTCGGGCTACAACCTGACCGAGCCGTTCGGCGTGAGCTATGACGATGACTCCAGCGAACGCCCCGCCGCCCCTGCGGTCGCTTGAAGTGCTCAGTGCATTCAAATGCCAAGCCGCCTCGGCGCAGCGGCTTCGTTGAATGGGCCCGCTCGGATTCGAACCGAGAACCAAGCGATTATGAGTCGCGCGCTCTAACCCTTGAGCTACGGGCCCCTGCCCTTGTGATCATACGGTCGCATCTGGCGATGTGCGACTCGCCCGATCGATCGCCTGCCACCGAGTTCGGTGCAGGTGAAGGATCTCGTCGCGCGACACGAGACCAGCCTCGCACTCACGGTGGCAGTTCGCGCAGAGGAGTACGCACTTTCTCATCTCCAGCCATACGCGCCGGTACGCGAGATTCACGAGATGACGGCAATCGAGCCCGAAGCATTTCGATTCCGGTTCAACGTGGTGAGAGTCGAGCAGCCGCATGCCCATCGCGCCGTTCCCATAGCTGCAGCGCCAGCACGCGTACCCGACGACCTCGTATGCTTGAGAAAGACGCTGGGCAGATCGCCCCGCATACTGACAACTCCAGCAGACGCGCCACTTCCGCTGCTTCTCCGTGAGGGGCTTGCCACACGACCTGCACAGCACTCCCTGACGCGCCGCGCGGCGAAGCTCCCCAACCCTGCGCGTATTGTGCGAACCGAAAGGGGAGCAGGTGAGGCAGTACTTGCGCCGTTGCAACTCCCGTTTGCGACCCTCAACCCAAGCGGAACGCGGGATTGGCTGCTGGCATTTCGCGCAGATCCGAGGCATGCCCTCACCTCAGTTGCGGCGACACTTCCCACTTCAGGTCCCCTCCCACTACCGTCGCAATCGCGCGGCCCTTCAGCGTCCAACTCTGGTAGGGGCAGTTGCGGCTCTTGCTCGCGAACTGCTCGACGTCGAGCGTCCACTCGCGGTTCGGGTCGATGATCGTGACGTCAGCATCAGCGCCGTCGCGCAGCGTTCCCTTGTCGAGCTTGACGATCTCGGCGCTGCGCGAGGTCATCATCTCGATCAGCCGCATCCACGTGATGTGGCCCGGCTCGACCAGGGCCTTGACGTATAGCGGCAGCGCGGGCTCGAGGCCGATGATGCCGAACGGGGCGAACGGGAACTCCAGTTCCTTCTCTTCCGCCAGGTGCGGGGCGTGGTCGGTGGCGAGGATGTCGATCGTGCCGTCTTTGACCCCGTCGATGCACGCTTTCACGTCGGCGGCGGTGCGCAGGGGCGGGTTCATCTTGTAGTTCGTGTCATACGTTGAGCAGTTGTCGTCGGTCAGCAGCAGATGGTGCGGCGCGACCTCGGCGGTCACCCAATTCTGGCCGTCGCGCTTGGCCTGGCGGATCAGCTCCACGCTCCACGCGGTGCTGATGTGCTGGACGTGGTAGCGGCAGCCAATCGTGCGGTTCAGCAGCAGGTCGCGCGCGATCATAAGCTGCTCGGCCTCGGCGGGGATGCCGCCGAGCCCCAGCTTTGTCGATGCCAGGCCCGCGTGCATCGATCCGCCGGAGAGCGAGTGCTCCTCGCAGTGCTGCATGAGGACCGTGTCGAACATCTTCGCGTATTGAAGCGCCTTGCGCATGACGGCGGCGTCGTTGACGCCCACGCCGTCGTCGCTGAATGCGACCGCGCTCCGGCGGTGCATCGAGCCGATCTCCGCCAGCTCCTTCCCCTCGCGCCCCTTCGTGATCGCGCCGACGGGATAGACGTTCGCCAGCCCAACGCGCTGCGACTCGCGGCACACGAACTCCACCTGCGCCTCGTTATCCAGCGGCGGCTTCGTGTTCGGCATACAGCAGACGGTCGTGAATCCCCCCGCCACCGCCGACGCGGCGCCCGACGCGATCGTCTCCTCTTCCTCGTCCCCCGGCTCGCGGAAATGCACGTGCACGTCGATGAGCCCGGGCGTGACGTAGCACCCGCTCGCGTCGAGCACGCGATCGGCATTGCCGAGGTTCGTTCCGATCGCGGCGACCTTCCCGTCGCGAATGAGAAGGTCCGCCCTCTGCTCGAGCTTCTGCGAGGGGTCGAGGATCGTGCCGTTTTGGATGAGCAGTGAAGGCATAGCGCAAAGACCGCAAAGACGCAAAGAGCGCAAACGAATCAGGATGCGGGTTCAGATCGAATGACGCGACGGATTCCGTCTTTCAGAACCATCACGTTGAAGTTCACCAGAAGGCCGAGCGGGAGCTTTGTGATCTCGAGATAGCGAATCACCTGCCTGCGGTCGATCGCGGTGAGTGCTTCGACGGACTTCGTTTCCAGAACCAACATCGACTCGATCAAGAAGTCCAATCGCACGCGCGCGACGCACCGTCCTTTGTAGTGGATGGGGATCCGTAGCTGCCGCTCGAAACGTATTCCGCGTGCTTCGAACTCCATCGCCAACGCTTCTTCGTACGCTTCTTCAGGCAACCCGGCACCCAGAGCGCGGTGAATGTCGATGCAGATCCCGATCACGCGGCGCGAGAGCAGATTGATCGCCTCCGACGGTTCCGCCAGCATCGCGTACGGCGACGTTTCTTCCTCAAATGGCATTTCTCTGCGTCCTTTGCGCCTTTGCGATCTTCGCGCTCATCCCCCCGCCTGCGTCACCAGGTACAGCACCGCCATGCGGACCGCGAGCCCGTTCGTCACCTGCTGCAGGATACCGCTCTGCGGGCCGTCGGCGATATCGCTTTGGATTTCGATGCCGCGGTTCATGGGGCCGGGGTGCATGATGAAGACGTCCTTTTTGCACCGCTGGAAGCGGTCCCAGGTCAGGCCGTACATGCCGGTGAACTCGCGGACGGTGGGGAACTGACTTGCCTTGATCCGCTCGAACTGCACGCGAAGCATGTTGACGACGTCGACTTCGCCGATCACGGAATCGAAATCGTGCGTGATGCGGGCGCCGAGTTGCTCGAACGATCGCGGCAGCAGCGTGGGCGGGCCGACGAGGATCACCTCGGCGCCGAGCTTCGTGAGCGCGAAGAGGTTCGACCGAGCGACGCGGCTGTTGGCGATGTCGCCGACGATGGCGACTTTCAGCCCCTCCACCTTGCCGAAGCGCTCGCGAATCGTGTAGAGGTCGAGCAGCCCTTGCGTCGGGTGCTCGTGCGCGCCGTCGCCGGCGTTGACCACGCTGCACTTGACCGTGCGCGAGAGCAGGTGCGCTGCACCGGCGGCGGGGTGGCGGATGACGATGACGTCGACGCCCATCGCTTCAATGTTGCGGGCGGTGTCGATCAGCGTTTCGCCCTTGCTCACGCTGCTGGATTTTTCCGAGAAGTCGATGGTGTCCGCGCTAAGCCGCTGGGCGGCGAGCTGGAAGCTCACGCGCGTGCGCGTGCTGTCCTCCCAGAAGGCGTTGACGACGACGCGCCCGCGCAAGGCGGGGACCTTTTTCACGCTGCGCGTCGAGACTTCCTTGAACGAGTCGGCGGTGTCGAGGATGAAGCGCAGCTCGTCGGCCGACAGCTCGTCGAGGCCGAGCAGGTGCTTGCGGGTCCAGCGCAGTTGGTCGGTCGCGTTGGTCATCGTTGCTCAGCAGCGTGAAACGTGGCGCGTGAAAACGTGAAACGTGAACGACCGCGCGGCGAGCCTCTTCCTATCACGTTTCACGTTTTCACGTTTCAAGGTCACACGCTTACTCCTACTTCGGCTCCACGGTGATTTCATCGCGGCCGTCGTTCTCGGTCAATCGCACGTTCACGCGATGGTCCCGGGGGACGTTCTTGAGCGTCAGGCCGACGAAATCCGCCTGAATGGGCAGCTCGCGCCCGCCGCGGTCGACGAGGACGGCGAGCTCGATCGCGCTGGGCCGGCCGAAATCGCTCAGCGCGTCCAGCGCGGCGCGGATCGAGCGCCCGGTGAAGAGCACGTCGTCCACCAGCAGCAGCGGGATGCCGTCGATCGGCAGGTTGATCTGCGTCGGGCGGACCATCGGCCGCGGGCCGATTTCGGATAGGTCGTCGCGGTAGAGCGTGATGTCGAGCACGCCCCGGCCGATGTGCCCGAAGCCGAGGCTTTTCAGCTCGTCGGTCAGGCGCTGCGCGAGCGTCTCGCCGCGCGTGCGAATGCCGATGACGTTCAGCGGCTTGAGCGGGTTGAATTCACCGGCGATCTGCGACGCGAGCGACTCGACAAATCGCCCGACGTCGCCCTCGTCGTACTGGTTCCGCATCGACGCGGGAATCTATGAGAAACGTAGTGGAAAAACAAACCTGAACGGAGGCGAGAATCCCCCGGGACCCCCCGGGACTGCGCTGCGCTACGC
>JBAUGM010000483.1:0-1538 GCA_049679725.1 Tepidisphaeraceae bacterium | reverse complement strand
CCGGGGCGTAGCGCAGCGCAGTCCCGGGGATTCTGGTGTTCCTGATCGCGCTACGCGAACGTCCCCCTCCACGTCGTCGTCTGCAGCGATCCGGATGTGTAATAGACCTCTCCGTTGATCACGCCCGCGACGCCCGAGGTGCGGCTCGAGGGGAGGGAGGTGATGTCGGTCCACCGGTTCGTGGCGGGGTCGTATGAGCTGACCTTCGATGTCGGGCTGCCCGGCTTGGTTTCACCACCCAACACGAGGATGCGGCCGTTGCGGACGAGCGTGGAGGAGTTGTGGTGCGAGACGGGGCGGAGCAGGCTCGCGACCTTCGTCCAGACGCCGGGGTTCGCGGGGTCCCACATGTGGACGTCGGTCTGACAGATCGCGGCGGCGTCGTGCTTGCGCTGCCCGCCGACGACGTAGATCTTGCCGTTCAGCACGACGGCGCCGAGGTGCGAGCGGCCGTTGGGCATGCTGGCGGCGGTGCGCCAGCCGGCGGCGGTGTTGTTGAGGTCGAGGGTCCAGTGCTCGCCGCGATCGGCGCGGCTGGAATCTGCGCCGGAGACGAAGTGGAGCGTTCGGCCCAGCGCCACCAGCGCCCCGCCGCCCCGCGCCGCGGGGAGCTGCGGCATGGCGGTGTAGCTGTCGGTGTCGACGTTGTAGCGCCAGACCTCGCGCGTCGCGAACGTCTGCGCCCAGCCGGTGGACGCCGTGCCGATGTACCCGCCCGCGAGGTAGATGTTGCGCCCCTCAACGGCCGTCCCCGCGTGCGTGAGTTTCTTCGGCAGGTCCCTGATGCGCTTCCACGAGTTGCTGGCCGGATCGTACACGTCGCTGCGCGCGTACGGCCCGGAGCCGTTCACACCGCCCAGGACGTACAGCTTTCCACCGACCACGCCCGCCTGCCCCTCGGCGCGCGACACCGGCCCGGAGGCGGCGGAGCTCCACTTCAGCGTGCCCGTCGCACTCGGCGTGGCGCCGGCGGAGTTCGTCGTCGAGCCGTCCTCGTTGGAGTAACCGGAGTTGCCCGCGCCGTTGTACGCGCGGACGCGGTAGACGTAGTTCGTGTTGGCCGCCAGGCCGGTGTTGTCATACTCGGTGACGTTCGCGCCGACGGTCGCGATCTGCGACCACGTCCCGCTCGATCCCGTCTTCCGCTCGATCTTGAAGCCGGTTTCACTGGAGGAGTTGTCCTTCCACTGTAGCGCGATGCCGGAGCTGGAGTACTTCGTCGCCAGGAAGTTCGACGGCGCCGACGGCGCCGACGTGACGGCGGCGGGCGCGACGATGGCGATGGCGACGCGGGACGCAGTGGGGAGCGGCTCGGCCGCAGTCGTTGCACCGAAGTATGTCGGCCCGTACGCCACGCTGGCCAAGGTTGGCCCGTACGTCGCGCCGTCGCCCAACGTCTGAACGTAATGGTCGTAGCAAAGCAGCGTGCGATTCTCGAGCGGCTCGACGACGACGCTGCGGACGCCCTGGCGGAGCGTGGGTGCGATCACGTTGTCTTCCCTTCGTTGGAGGTTCGTGGCTTGGGCGTCTCGCCCGAG
>JBAUGM010000482.1:0-9352 GCA_049679725.1 Tepidisphaeraceae bacterium | reverse complement strand
CACTCGACGAGCGCACCAGTTCGATAAAGCCACACACTCCCTCTTCCCGGTACTCCGGGGAGAGGGCAGGGGAGAGGGGCGAACGGCGTTCGATGTCGGTGAACCGGCCGATTGGACAACAGACGACAATCGTGAATCGGCCAGTCGAACGCGTTCCGATCGTCGAGCGCACCTTCCCCCTCTCCCCTGCCCTCTCCCCGGAGTACCGGGAAGAGGGAGTGTGTGGCTTTATCGAACTGGTGCGCTCGTCGAGTGCGTCTCCGCCATGCGCTTCGCGACCTCGCGCAGCGGGCCGTCGAACTTGTACGTCGTGAGAAGCTCGGCCGCCTGGTAAAGGTTGTAAGCCTCGGTCTGGCTGATGTTGAAGTACGTCGCGATGCTGTTCACGCGATCGCTGAAGCTCGCGAAGGGCAGATCTTTCACGTCGTTCACGCGCGACAGCGCCAGGTGAACGACGTCCACCGGCCGGCCGCCGCGGTCTTTGAGGCGCAGGTAGCCGTCGCGCTCGAGCTGTTCCTTCTGCTTGCGCAGCGTCCCCGCCGTCACGTCCTCGGGGGAGTGCTCGACGATGATCTCCGAGAGCGTGGCCGAGCTGGCGCGGTTGATCAGCACCGTGCTGGTGAGCCCGGCGCCGGTGGCGAGCGTTTCGATCAGGCCGATGTCGGACTTGTTCGACAGCTTCGCGTCGAAGTTCGTCCGCGCGTCGATCACGATGAACACCGCCCCGCGCGGGTAGGGGTTGGACGCGTCGTTCTGCTCGGCGGCGCGGATCTGCGCATCGTAGATATCGGTCAGCGTGCGGATGCCCAGGTTGTCGGTCACGCCGCCGTCGATCAGGTGGCGGTATTGCTTGAACGACGTGCTGTGGTCGCGCAGCGTGACGTGGTGCAGCAGCACGGGCACGGCAGCGCTGGCGGCGACGGCGTGGGAGATCGGGTAGGTCAAGAGGTCGGAGTTGATCCGGTCGAACGACTCGTCGCTGAAGACGAACGGCTTGCCCGATTGCAGGTCCGTCGCGTTGATCAGCAGGCGCGGGCGGTCGTCGCGCAGGTTGGCGAAGGTCAGCTCCTTCCCGTCGCGCGTGAACAGATGCTTGCGGAAGCTGTCGGCCAGCAGGTCGCTGCGGTCCCAGTCGCTGAAGGTGAGGAAGATCCAGTTCCAGGGGAGGATCGTGTTCCACAGGACGTCGTCGGCGAACGAGTGCGTCAGTCGCTTCTGCACGTTCGTCGGGTTCCACTCCTTGTCGGTGGCGAGGCAGTAGTACGCCGCCGTGAGCGACCCGCCGCTGACGGAGGAGACGTAGTCTGCTTTCTGGAGCAGGCCGAGTTCCTGGAGGTCGAACATGCAGGCGGCGGAGAAGTTGGCGGAGCGCGACCCGCCGCCGCTGATGGCGATGCCGAAGAAGATGCCGTCCGCGTCGAACACGGGCGCGGTGGTGGGGGATTGGCGGTCGACGACGTCGCGCTGTCTCGCCGCCAATGGGGCGACGGGGACCATCAGCGTGGCGCGCGAGTGGTTGTGCGTGTTGGGCTGGAGGGCGCGGTTCTTGTTGGTGCAGCCGAGCGCGCACGCGAGCACGAGGATCGCGGAGGTCACGAGGCAACGACGAAGGTCTCCCATGGGCCGGGAAGTTAGCCGACGCGTCGGCGAATCGCTATCGAGTCCGCTTGACGCGTGGGGCGACGCACGCGACTTTGACGGTTTCCCGCGCGTATGGTTGGTGGGAGCTGTTTCACCCATGCAACATGCCAATCAGATCGCCCGCCTCTACCTCGACGAGCAGTCCGTCGGCCTGATCCGCGTCCGCGGCTGGGCCGATTCGTGGGGTTTCGGCGAGTTCCAGCCGGAAGGCTCGTTCGCCGTGTTCGCCGCCCCGTTCGGCCGGTGGTCGCTGCTCATGCACGCCGACGACCGCGGCGCGCCGCTCAGCCGCGCCGCCGCCGACGAGCTGCGTGAGGCGGAGAACGCGATCGATCGCATTCACGCGAAGCTGTACCTGTGCAGGACGGGCGAATGGCGTACCATTACCCAACTGAACATCGACGGCCCGCTCGTCGAGTGGAAGGAAGACGTCGGAGCAGGACCGACTAACCAAACGTAGAGGAGAGATGACATGGATCGTGGTGTCCAGGAGAGACCGTCCGCCGTTGCCGAGCCCCGTGTGGGGGCTTCGTTGCCCGCACCCTCGCCGCTCGCCAACGCCAGCGTCCGCCGATGGGTCGACTCCTGCGTCGAGATGTGCCAGCCCGACACGATCGTCTGGTGCGACGGCAGCATGGAGGAGCGGCAGCGCTTCTTCGAGCAGGGCGTGCGCGACGATGTGTTCATCAAGCTCAATCAGCAGAAGCTCCCCGGCTGCTACCTGCACCGCAGCAATCCGAACGACGTCGCGCGCAGCGAGCACCTCACGCTCATCTGCACGCCCGCCCAGGACATGGCCGGCGCGACGAACAACTGGATGGAGCCCCGCGCCGCGTACGCGAAGCTTCGCGGACTCTTCACCGGCTGCATGAAGGGGCAGAGCCCCGGCCACGGGCGGACGATGTACGTCGTCCCCTTCGTCATGGGCCCGATCGGCTCGCCGCTGGCGAAGGTCGGCGTGCAGGTCACCGACTCGCTCTACGTTGCCGTCTCGATGGGCATCATGACGCGCATGGGCGACGTCGCGTGGGGGCAGCTCGGTGACGATGACGAGTTCACGCGCTGCCTCCACAGTCTTGGCGACGTCAACCCCGAACGCCGTTACGTCGCGCACTTCCCCCTCGACAACACAATCTGGTCCTTCGGCTCCGGCTACGGCGGGAACGCGTTGCTGGGCAAGAAGTGCCTGGGATTGCGCCTGGCGAGCTATCTGGGATATCAGCAGTCGTGGATGGCCGAGCACATGCTGCTGCTGGGCGCGACGGACCCGAAGGGCGAGAAGACGTACGTCGCGGCGGCATTCCCCAGCTCGTGCGGGAAGACGAACTTCGCGATGCTTATCCCGCCCAAGAAGTACCAGGACGCGGGCTGGCGGATCACGACGGTCGGCGACGACATCGTGTGGATGTGGGTCGACAAGGAGACGGGCCGGGTGCGCGGCGTCAACCCGGAGGCGGGGTACTTCGGCGTCGTCCCCGGCACCAACGACGAGACGAACCCCAACGCCATGCGCAGCATGGAGCGCGACACGATCTACACGAACGTCGGCCTGCTCCCCGACGGTGACGTGTGGTGGGAGGGGAAGACGCCAGAGCCTCCGAAGGAGTGCGTCGACTGGCTGGGCGAACGGTGGACGCCGGACATCGGCGATGCCACCGGTCGGAAGGTCGCCCACCCGAACAGCCGGTTCACGGCGCCGATGGCGAACAACCCCGCGCTCGACTCGGCCGCCAACGATGCGCAAGGCGTGCCCATCCACGCGATCGTGTTTGGCGGACGCCGCAGCCGCACGATCCCGCTGGTCTTCCAGGCGTTCAACTGGGTCCACGGCGTGTACCTGGGCGCGACGCTGGGCTCGGAGACGACGGCGGCGGCGACGGGGCAGGTCGGGCTCGTCCGCCGCGATCCGATGGCCATGCTCCCGTTCCTGGGCTACAACATCCGCGACTACCTCGTCC
Source organism: Tepidisphaeraceae bacterium (assembly GCA_049679725.1). Classification (GTDB taxonomy): domain Bacteria; phylum Planctomycetota; class Phycisphaerae; order Tepidisphaerales; family Tepidisphaeraceae; genus DASYWJ01. The sequence goes on along the minus strand of JBAUGM010000482.1, from coordinate 5,753 downwards.
ACTGGATCCGCATGCGCAAGCAGATGGCGGATTGCCCACGCATCTTCCACGTCAACTGGTTCCGCAAGGACGCGCAGGGCCGCTTCATGTGGCCCGGGTTCGGGGAGAACATGCGCGTGCTGAAGTGGATCATCGACCGCGCCCGCGGCCGGGCGTATGCGAAGGAAACCATCGTCGGCTGGATGCCGCGCTCACAGGACATCGACCTCGACGGGCTCAACGTGACGCGCGCGGATTTCGAGGCCATCCAGCACGTCGACATCGAGGAGTTCAAGAGCGAGATCCTGGGGCAGGAAGAGCTGTTCCTGAAGCTGGCGGGGGACTTGCCCAAGGAGATGGTCTTCCAGCGCGAGCTGCTCATATCGCGCCTGTGACGAAATGCACGTTGCGGGCGCGGGCCATCCCGGGGTATTCAAATTGGGACGATCGGGCCGATGAAAGGTGCGATGCGCGCCACTTCGACCCATAACAAGCACCCGTCGAACGCACCGGCCGGACAGGGCTCCCATGTTGACGGCGAAGGCTCCGACCAATCCATTCCGCGGGTGGACGCGGCCGGCGGGTATTGTATGGTTGGGCCGTGGCGTGAAGATCGGTCGCAGCGCGTGCGAAATGACCAATAACTTGCCGGCGTCTCTAGCCGGAGCCTACAGTAGTCGCGGATGCGTGGGTGCATCCAGTCGTTTGGGCGCAGCAGCGTCGAGCGTCACGTCCGTCGCACCGTCCATCGCCGCCTGGGAGTGGTAAGAACATGCTCTACGTGTACAAGCAGTCCGCTGAGCCGATTCACCCGTGGGGCATGCTCCACGTCGGGGGGTTGAACAACATCGCCCCCCAGGCGAAGGCGAAGTACATCGTGCTGGACAACGTGGACGTCATCCAGCGCGAAGGGGCATGGCACTACCTCTTCGCCTTCGACACGCGCAACTCGCTCGAGCTGAGCCCGCTGGCGCAGCTCATGTCGCGCACGCCCAAGCCCCAGAAGTACGCCGACGGCGCTGACTGGAAGAAGTGGCTGGCGGGCGGATGGCAGATCATCGACGAGCACGTGCGGTGGGAGATCCTGCATACGCCGGGCGCCCCGGCCAAGTCGGAAGCCTCGATCACCGATCTCCGCATCCTGCCCGCGCTCCCGGAGACGGACCAGGTGCCGAACAAGCTCGTCCAGAAGGGCTCGCGGTCGTACCTGCTCGACTCTGTCGAGGGTGCGAACGGCCATCAGCTCATGCTGCTGACCGAGTAGCGCGCGGCGGCGTTTCCGTCTACACGAACAAGAGCACGGAGGGCAGGCGAGCGACTCGCCTGCCCTAGATCGTTTTCCGTGCAGTGCCGTCAGGATGACGGACATCAGTTGACCGCGATCTGCCCCAGCGCTTCGTCGACGGTATCGCAAATCGAGAACACGCGGTGGAGCTGCGCGTGGCGGAACGACTCGCGCACCAGCGGCTGAACGTCCGCCAGCACCACGCGCCCGCCCGCGGCTGTGATCTCGTTGCGGAACCGGAGCATGCACCCGATCGCCAGGCTCGCCGCGAAGCTCGTGCCCGACAGGTCCAGCACGTACGACTTGGGCCCCAGCGCCGCCAGCGCCTGCAACTGCCGGTCGAGTTCGTCCACTTCCTCCACCGTGACGTCGCCGGCGATCTTCACGATCGTCCCCTGCGGCGCATCGGTCGCGCGAATGTTGAGCTTGCCCATGGGCCACCTCACTGCCGAAGAGGTCAAACGCGTCGCGCACCGGCGCCGTGCGTGCGTGGGACGTGAACGGATGGCGGGCCGATGCGCCCCAGAGGATACTCCGTTCGGCCGACGCGTGTCGAGAGAAACCGCGGCGGCGGGGGAACATTTGGGAACATTTGTCGATCGCGAGAAACGAGCACGGGGACGTCCCACGCGACCCTGCGCGGAACGTCCCCATGCCTCGGTTGATGGGTGCGAACGTGCTCCGCGGCGCGCTACGCGGCGATCCGCAGCTCCGGGTGCACGTCGGCGGGGGCGGTCATGTAATCGACCAGTGACTCGTACGCGTTGATCGTGGCCGCGTCCGGGAGCTGGGCGCGGAGCGCCTCGATCTCGTTGCGCGCGTCCACGAGGCTCTGCTGGGCCTGGCTGAAGTTCGTCGCCAGCTTCTGCACTTCGCGCTCCAGCTCGGTGATCTTGCGGCCCTGCTCCTTGATCTGCGCGAGCAACGACAGCTTCTGCGCAGCGGCGCCGATCAGAGCTTCACGGGCCTGCGTCAGGCTTTGTGCGGAAATCATCGACATCTTGCACCTCTTCTGTGCGGTGGGAAACCTACAACGACGCACGCGGGCCGCGCGGCCAACGACGCCGACGCGTGAAAACAAATGGGTGAGAACCCGCAAACGTCCCACTTGTTCTTTCGGACTCGACCCGCGACGCCTTTACGCCAAGAACAAAAAACTTTTCGCACTCGTGCGTGGCGCCGCGCCGGCGTGGGAGTTCGTGGTGGAATTCACCGCACCGGCGCGTATAGTCGACGGCCATGCCGGAGCTGTCGCGCGAGCAGTTTATCCAACGGGTCATCGAGCACGTGCGGGTCAAGTTCCCGCTCGTGAAGCTCGCGCGCGGCGAGCAGCAGTTCTCCATGAACGTCAACGGCAACCTCGCGCCGCTCGAGAACCTCTACCGCGTCTCGCTGCTGCGCCCCGAGGACCTCGAGCGCCACGTCGACCGCTGGATGGTCGAGCTCCTCCGCGCCGCCGAGGGAACGCCCGACCAGAGCGGCGAGTACGAGCAGATCAAGGACCGCATCCTGCCCATGGTCCTCGCGTCGGCGACGACCGAGCTGAAGACCGATGCGATGGTCACGCAGCCGCTGATCGACGGGCTGATCGTGGCGTACGCGCTGGACAGCGATCGCACGATCTCCTACATCCCGCGCGTGCTGTTCGACGAATGGAAGATGTCGGTCGACGACCTGCACGACGTCGCGATCAAGAACCTGGTCGCCAAGAGCGAAGCGATCAACGCGCACGCGGCCCAGGACGAGAACGGCGCGATCAACCTGATCCTGTTCCAGACGATGGACGGCTACGACGCCAGCCGCATCCTCTTGCCGACGCTGCACGAGCGCCTCCGCGAGCACCTGGGCAGCCCGTTCGCCGCGGGCATCCCCAACCGCGACATCCTCCTGTGCTTCCGCGACGACGAGGAGACGGTGAACCGTCTCAAGCAGCAGATCTCGGAGGACTTTCGCCAGATGCCGCACCAGGTGACGGACAAGCTGCTGCTGGTCACGCAGGACGGCATCGCGTCGCGGGCGTGAAGGCCCATCCATGTTGATGGTTTTTGCAGCAACCACCCGCGCCTGGCTCATGGTCGGTGGGATCTTCCTCGCCATCGCCGTCGCGATCTTCCTGATCGATCGGGCGTTCGCCTGGCTCGGCAAGCACGGCGCCAAGGCGATGCACAACGACAAGGCAGGTGGTGGGGGCATGGCGGGTCTGCTCGGCGCATTCGAGCAGTTCGTCCATCCGGAAATGCGCCACGTTCAGGAAGAACGCGAGCAGCGAAAGTCGGAGACGAAGCAGACCGACCCATCAGACCGGTAATGCGGTCGCGGGAATCAAAGCGATTCATGAAGCGACGCGGCTCGCCGCGATCTTTCCTACGTTCGAGATACAACGCAATCCGCGGCAAAGACGCGTCGCTTCATTGCGTGAGCTCCCCTAGCGACCTACTCCCGCTTCTCCTATTATCCTCCGCTCGTTTCCCGGGAGATGCGCGGATGAAGTTCGGCATTTGCACGACGATCGAGAAGAGCGCCGCCGCCCGAGACGCGGGTTGGGACTTCATCGAAGAGTCCGTGCAGGGGTTGCTCCAGGGTTCGGAGCCCGATGATCGCTGGACGGGTCCTGATCGCGCAGCGTCATCGGCGTTGCCGATCCTGGCCGCGAACATGCTCGTGCCCGCATCCCTGAAGATCACCGGCCCGGACGCGGACGGCGAGAAACTGGCTGCGTATATGCGGGTGGTTTTGCGTCGTGCAGAACAGATTGGCATCCGTACGCTGGTCTTCGGCGCCGGCGGGGCACGACAAGTGCCCGACGGCTTCGACCGTCATCGCGCCAGCGAGCAGATTACCAACTTCGCCAGGATGTGCGGCGAGTCGGCGACGTCGCACGGCGTGACGATCGTGATCGAGCCGCTGAACCGCGGCGAGTGCAACATCATCAATTCCGTCGCCGAGGCGATGGAGTACGTGGACGCCGTCGCGCGGCCGAGCCTTCAATGCCTCGTGGACAGTTACCACTTCTGGCTGGAGGACGAGCCGCTCGACAATCTGCGGCGAGCGATGCCGGCGATTCGGCACGTCCACGTCGCCGACAAGGTCGGCCGCACACCGCCGGGCGAAAGCGGCCAGTCGGACTACCACCCGTTCTTCCGCGTCCTCAAGGACGGCGGCTACGACGGCCTGATTTCCGTCGAAGCGAAGTCGTTCGACCTCGCGGCGAGCGGACAAAGGGTCCTGGCGTTCTTACGGAAGCAGTGGAGCGAGGCGTAATCGTCTTCACTGGCAACTGACAACTAACAACTGGCAACTCAACCATGAAACGAATCTTCAATTTCAGTGCCGGCCCCGCGATGCTCCCGACGGAGGTCCTCGAGAAATCCGCCGCCGCCTTGCTCGACTACCAGGGCAGGGGCTTCGGCATCGCCGAGGTCAGCCACCGCGGCAAGGAATTCGATGGTGTCGCCGACGAGGCGATCGCCAGGTGCAAGTCGCTGCTCGGCATCGGCGACAGTCACGATGTGCTCTTCATGCAGGGCGGCGCAACGCAGTTGTTCACGGTCATCCCCATGAACTTCCTGCACGGCAGCGCCGACTACCTCGTGGGCGGCGAATGGAGCAAGAAGGCCGCGAGCTTCGGGAAGGAAGTCGGCAAGATCAACGTTGTCGCGACCAGCGAATCGACCAACTTCGATCACGCGCCGCGGCCGAGCGAGTGGAAGCTGAACAACGACGCAGACTACTTCCACATCTGCTCGAACGAAACCGTGCACGGCCACCGTCTGCCGACGCTGCCGAAGCACCCGAACCTGATCGTGGACGCGAGCAGCGAGTTCCTCTCCCGCCCCCATCCCGTGCAGGACATCGCACTGCTCTACGGCGGCGCTCAGAAGAACCTCGGCCCGTCAGGTCTGGTCCTGACGATCGTCCGCAAGGACCTCTACGCGAAGCAGAAGAAGACGCCGAGCAAGCTGTGGAGCTTCAAGGACCTCGCCGAGTCCAAGAGCATGATCAACACGCCGCCCACCTTCGGCGTGTACATCCTGCTCGAAACCTTCCGCTGGCTTGAAGCCCAGGGCGGTCTGGCCGCGATGGAAAAGCGCAACGCGATGAAGGCGAAGCTCATCTACGACGCGATCGACAACAGCAATGGCTTCTACAAGGGGACGGTGTCGATCGTGGAGCAGCGCTCCCACATGAACGTCACGTACCACCTGCCCAGCGACGAGCTGACGGATGAGTTCGTGAAGACCGCGACGAAGAACGAGATGGTCGGCCTCAAGGGCTACCGCACCGTCGGCGGCATCCGCGCGAGCATCTACAACGCAATGCCGGTCGAAGGCTGCGCGGCGCTGGCGAGCTTCATGAAGGATTTCGCGTCGAAGAAATCGTGAAGAACGCGAACCACCGGGACACGAAGGCCACCAAGAAAACAAGCTGAAGAAGATCAGCGCTCGGGCGGGACGCCCAAGCCACGGAAAGAGGAGCATCGTCTTCTCTC
>JBAUGM010000481.1:0-7895 GCA_049679725.1 Tepidisphaeraceae bacterium | reverse complement strand
GACGTCGGCCTGGTCGAGCGATGTGAACCGCCGGCAGAAGAGCGTGGATTGGCAGATGAAGATCGACGATGCCCGAACCAAGCTCACAAGCGTCTATCCCAAAATCAAGGTGTGACAGAGCACTAGTGCAACAGCCCAAGGTTGATGATCACGTCCGTCTGACCCGAGACATTCCCGACCTGTGGCTTCACCACGGCGAATCAGGCATCGTTTGCAGCAGGTGGTCTGTTCCGACGCTGGCCTTCGAGGTGGAGTTCCACACCACCGACCCGGACGACGTGATCCGGGCATTGGTGCTGGGCGAACAGCTGGAAGTCGAAGACCCTTCGACGGGTTGACCGTTCGTGCCCTTCTTCCCGGTCTTGCCCGTCGTCCTCAGGGGGGCTTCGCCATGAGCGTGAGGGTAATTCAGGCTGTCCCCCGGGCAAACGTTTATCGTTCAACCGGCAACCGGTGCCCCGCTACGGCCCGCCGAGGGAGCGGTCGGTGGGGCGGGCAGGTCGCTGGCGCCAAGGCTCTGCCGAGATTCATCGCAGGGCCGCTAACACGCCGTTCCACAGTTGCTCGCGCACTTCCAACGAGCGGAGCGCGACCTGCTCCGCCTCGACGCAGCGCGAAGGGTCTTCCCCGCAAAGATGGTCCAGGAGCTTCCTGGCCAGCGGGCCATGCTGATCGGCGTCCAGTTCGATGTGCCGGCTGAGGTAGTAGAGCAGCCGCTCGGCCGGTGCGCCTTGCTGCTTGAGCGCATCGACGAGCCTTTGGAACATGTCCGGGATCAGGTCCTCGCGCCCGAAGAAGAAGGCGGCGGCCACCTCGTGCGTCCGGCCGTCGCGCGCCACCTGCAACGTGTGAGACACGAACGGCCGCACGGCCTGCGGCGCCCCCGCGCGATCCAGCGCTTGAGGCGGATCCGATCCCGCCGTCAGCGCCTCCACGAAGCGGGTGATCGGGCCCGTGTCCGCGCGGCACTCGCGCATGGCGTCCAGGTACAGCTCGAAGTGCGAGGCGTAACCGCCACGGCCGTCCTCGTCGGTTTCCTCCCCCAGGACGATCTCGTTGATGAAGCGGGCGTACTGTGGAGGCCTGGACGGCAGCCAGGGAATCTCAACACACGTAAGATCGCGCTGGAGCCGCTTCAGCAGGCTCATGAAGTCCCAGACGGCGAAGACGTGGTACTCCATCAGGGTCCGGATTTTCTGAGGCGCGTCGAGCGCCGCATACATCGGATGCCGCAGGAGCCGGGAACGGACCGCTTCGATCTTCTGCAACTGAACCATTTCCTTCTCACGCTGTAGACGGACTGCGCGACTTTGAATAGGGGGCGGAAACGTCACCGCTTGCGTCAACGCCTGCGGAATCCCGTTTGTCGCGCCCGCGGGGTTCGGGCGATCGCGGGCCCCGGTGCCGGAACGTACGGCGAGCCGCGTCCCGGCGCTTCCGAACGGCCGCATCGCGCGTGCCGCGCCGGGATCACACTACGCGGCGTTCACCAGCGCGTCGATGACCACCCGCAGGTCTTCATCGAACTCCTGCGCCGCGAACCCGCTGAAGCGCGCCCCGATGCGGTGGCAGGATCGGCCCGATGGGGAACAATTCTGGACGGTGTAGATGAGGAGCCTGACGCGCTGGCGCGTCTGGAGCTTGACCAGGAACTGTTGCCCGGCCTCCATCGGCTGAGGCAACACGACCCCCAATCCGTGCAGGGAGCAGCCGGTGAGCTCGCCGGGGATGAATTTCCCACCGCGACGCCGACGTCGCCCGACACGGCAAGATCTCGATCGTTCGCGTCGCCGGGGCCCTCGGCTCCGACCGGCGGGTCTCCACGAAATCGTCAGGCACTAATTTTCGAGTCATCGTCGTCGCTTCCGAGCTTGCGAGATGCCTGTCGTGATCGGTCACGCGTCGGTCAACGGCCGGTGCCGTCGCGGGCCGCGCTGCGCTTGAGGTGTCGGCCGTCCCCCACTTCCCCCTCGTCCTCAGGGGGGGCTTCGCCGTGTGGACCACAATAGGCCGCCCCACCCCAACGAGGCAACGTGGCGGGTTTCACATGTGCGGGCGAGGTCGACCACTAGAAGACAGAGCCACCAGATTTACAGTGTGATGCAGTCACGCGCCCGCCGCTGCAGCCATGCGTGTGCGATACTCTGCGCGGCGCGTTGCGCCATTGCGGCCTCCAACTGTCGCCGAATCGTCTCCGGCCGCGTGTGCGAGTATACGGCCGTCATAGCCAGACCGTGTCCGGGTCCTCCGCCAACTGCGGGCGCATGACCCATCAGCACGTTACGAACGAGCGGGTCGACGTTCGCGTCCTGTAGCGCCGTCGCAAAGCAGTGCCGCAGCATTTCGGCGCCGTGAAACTGACCATCGCCGCTCGCTTGCAGTTTTCGATGAACACGCGACGAATCCGATCCTCTTTCAATGCCGCGCTGTCACGCCAGATGCCGCGCAGCACGCGCGCTCGCTCCGCCCGCGTCAGCCCATTTTTCACCGCCTGTCGACGGGTGATGCGAACTGCCGCTTGCTCGATCAGGGCCGATTCTTCGAAGCCGTCCAGTGCCGGCTCGTGTTCGTCGAATGTGCACCGCCGCTGCCGAAACACCGGCCCGCTGTGCCGCTCCCCGACCGCCACGCGGAGCACCTCCGCCAGCACCGGCACCAGCGGGATCTCCCGCTGCGACCGCGTCTTCACCTGCCACCCGAGCTGCGGGCGGTTGCGAACGCGCAGCACGCGCGCGTCGAGATCGAGATCGTCCGGCAGCAGCAGGTGGCACAGCTCGCCCGGCCGCAGCCCCGTGAACATGAGCGTCAGGAAGATCGGGAACTGCCAGTCGTCACACGCTTCGAGGAACTTTACTTCCTGCTCGGGCGTGAGCAGTACGATCGGCTTGCTCTGCTCGATCGGAATCCGATCCACCTCGATTGCCGTGAACGGGTTCTCCGCGTACGGCGAGAGGTGGCGGCGCCTGGCGGCGTAGCCGAACAGCGCGCGGCAGCACTCCAGGATGTATTTGACGCCCTTGTCGAGGAGCGGCCGCCGCGCGCTGTTCTTGTGGCCGTTCGGCGCGACCTCGATCGTGCGCAGATAGCGGACGAGCGCCTCGGCGTCGCGTGCCGTGAACAGGGACGCGAGCCGCACGGAGCGGACATCGCGGAGGAAGTTGAGCAGGTGGTCGGTCGCCGTGCGGTAGCGGCTGATCGTGTGGATCGAGGAGCGCAGCACGTGTTCGTGGTGCTCGAGCCAGCGCGTCCGCAGCGCGGGGATCGCGATCGGCTCGAACGTGAGCATGGTAGCGTCGCCCGATTCGAGCTGGGCGTTCGTCTGCGCCGCGACGCGTCGCGCGGCTTCAAGACTGGCCCCCACGCGGGGGCGGCGGCGCTGCCCGTTCTCATGGTAGCAGAGGTACCAGACGCGGCCGCGCAGGTAGCCCTGCACGCGGCCCATGCGGAACGACAAACACGACGAAGTTGTGGCGCGGGGCATGAGACCCTCGGAGAATCCTCCCGCTGCAAAACACCACAAAAACGCCACAAACGGGGGAATCCGAGGGAGCCTCGGGTTTGTTACTGCCGGCGACTGCTACAGTTAACAGCCGCCGGCGGACGGGTCAGCGGAGAGGGGGAGAGATCACTGAACGCTGCCGCCTTTGACCATGCCGGCTGGATTACCAAAACGACGGCGCTACTACACCTACGCGGACGTCGGCCGCTTCCTCGCCCGCGTCATTGTTGAGGGGCGGCGACCGCATGCCCTAACTCAAGGATGCTGTGACCAATGGGACTGCGTTCCGTTGACGATCTGGCGCTTAAGCTGCCGGTACCAGGATCGGTTCTTTCGCGGCCTTGATCGGCAGCACGCCGGCCTTGATCAGCTCCAGGCGATAGCGGGCAAGGGCATCGTTCAATGCGGCGAAGTCCATAGTGCCCGTGTAGTGCTTGCCCGCGACGGTCTGCGTACGGTGTGCCAGGTGCTGTTGCTGCAGCAGCTCCGAGCCGCTGATACGCAGCACGGCCGTCGACGACGTCTTACGCAGCGTGCCGAAGCTGAACGGCCGTACTTTCTTTTCCTTCTTCTCCGCGTGAGCGAGCAGCCGGGCCCAGGCCAATGCGATCGAATCGGTGCGGGCCGCGTTGTTCACCAGCGGCTGCCCCTGCTCGCTCATGAACGCCAGCCCGTGCTCGTTTGCGGGGACCAAGTGTGCCTTCACCAGCTTGAGCGTCTCAGGCCACAGCACCCACCGCGTACGCACCGCCGCCGTGCCGCGGGTCTTGTGGCGTATGCGATCGATCACGCCGTCCTTCAGGTCGATGTCGTCCAGCTGAAGCGTCGCGATCTCCTTCTGCGGCAGTGCACAGTTGAGGCCGAGCAACATCAGCATGCGGGTGCGATCGCTGGCTAGGGCGTACAGCTCTTTGAGTTCGTTGTCGGTGAACGTGTCCTTGCCCTGGGCCTGCTTCTTCTGCTCGGCCGGCGTCATGAGCGACGCCCACCTGACCTTGAACAGCTTTTGCCAGCGGCGCGGCCCCTTCCACGCGTCACCGTCCATGTCGTCCAGCAACGCCTTGGTGTATTGAAACACCCGCTTGATCGAGTCGACGGCCAGCGGCTTGCCCGTCAGCTTGCTGGTGGGGCGGCCCGTGAAGTGGCTCACCACGGCGACTAGCTTGGCCTCGTCCAACTGGTCCAGCGGCGTCTCTTCCGGCAGCACCTCGTACACCTGCTTGAACACGGCCTCGAACCGCGACACGTGGCTGATGCTCAGGCGGCGAGCCCGCATCTTGTTTGCGAAGGCCTCGGCCGCCGAGCGCAAGGTCCGCGCATTCGGCGAAGGCGTCACAGGGGTTGGGGTTGCCCTCGCGGGCGGGGGGCTGCCCATGAGATCTTGGTAGCGCTGGGCGGCGGCGGTCACGCCGCCCTGGGCCATCCCGATCTTCATCCTGACGAGGGCGAAGGCCTGCTTCTCCGACATCTCTGTCCACGGCTCGTTGCGGGGCACGAGGAACATCTTCCAGAACTCGACCAGCGTCTGGGCCGTGACCGTCGCCTTAACCTGGTCGTTCCCGAGCCAGAAGTCGCGTGGGCTCGTGGTACCGTCGGCCTTCTGGTACTTGCCAATGGTCTTGCGGTAGAGCTGCTTACCGGCGTGGTAGCTGATCTTCATCGGGGGGTTCATGCCTGTAATAGTACGCTACAGGTTAGGCGAGATCCGGTAAGAATCCGGTACGCCCTAGCAAAACGGCCCTGACTTTCGTCAGAGCCATCTGATCATAACTTCTTATTGGACAACTTAATGCAGCTTGCAGGACTCGAACCTGCAACCTTCGGTTCCGTAGACCGACGCTCTATCCAATTGAGCTAAAGCTGCTCGCGTTTGTGCAGCGGGGTAGGGTACGACCCTGCCGAAACGTGTCAAGTGAATGGTACGCCGGGGTTTCGGTGGTGTTCAGTTCCCTCATTCCAACCGATCGAACAGCGTCTTCGTCGTCGCGGCGGCGTCGTTGACGCGGGCGAAATCGAGCAGGGTCGCGGGGGGCATCGGCGACCATTCCAGGTTCGCTGGTCGGCACTACCGCGTGTTCGGCGGCCAGTGCGATTTCCACCAATCGGGGATGGCGCTGTACCAGCTTGGCCCCGCCGGCTTCGTGCGGCTGGGGTCCGACATCGACAGCCGGAACGAGAGGGCCACGTCGTCCTGCGCGCGGTTGTAGCTGTCGGCGTGGTACCCGCAGCGCGGGCAGGGCGCGTCGAGGCGAGACGTTTCGGACGAACACAACGGGCAGCGTGCCGGCTGCATAAACAGAGCCTCCGGGGACCCATCATGAATCGGTTCGCCATCCAAGGGAACCGGAGAATTTGTCTCGCCGAAAGTTATGGGCGGGGAGGGGAGATGATGAGTGATGAGTGATGAGTGAGGGAGGGGAAGCCGGTCGACGCGCTCTGTTCCTTTCACTCACCACTCATCACTCATCCTCCCCTTCGCGTCCCCCCAAATCAGCGGTTACCCTACATCCACCATGGCCCGTTCCTGGCAATACCCGCGCTGGCGCCGCTACGCGATGCAGGCCACGATGTGGCTGATCCTCGGGGCGACCGTCGGATTGGCCGCGCTGGTGAACCACGAGCGGCGGCGGTCGACGCGCGTCGAGCTCGGCTCGGCGGTGGCGGAGGGGTGGCTCGTCGTGCGGCTCCCCAAGACGTGGGAACGCGCCCCGCAGGACCGCGACCCGCGCGTCGTCGCCCGCGCCGTCGAGCCCGACGAGCAGGGGCTCGGCCGAACCGTCACCATCACGCGCGACCGCCTCACCAAGCCGATTTCGCCGCTCGAATACCTCCTGTTCGGCGGCAATCAGCTCCTGGGGCTCGACCTGGAGCAAGCGCAGCACGCGGCGGCGAAGAAGGAGCTCGTCGAGCCGATCCTGATCGGCGACTGGCCGGGCGTGCTCGTGCGCGGGACGCGATCATCTTTGCGCGGCGCCGCACCGGGCGCTGTGCCGCACAAGGAGGTTTACGCGGCGACGGTGCTGCCCTCGGGTCACGCGATCGTCGTCAAGCTCGAGGGCGATCGGCCGGCGGAGCTATCGGACGTCGAGATCGTCAAACAACTCGCCGGCGCGATCGAGGTCGGCGCCCAGCCGACGCTCGGGCAATCGGGCGAGACGATCGCGCTGGAAGGCGGCATTCGGCTGGCCGTCCCCGAGTCGTTCCGCCCCGTGTACGAGACCGACGACCTGCTGCTGCGCCGGCGGCTCTGGCCCGATGGGGACGTGACACGCTGGCAGGCGGCGGAGCTCGTGCCGTGCCTCTTCGCGCCGCCGGACGGGAGCGACGAGACGATCTTCATCAAAGCGCTGGCGGCGGTCCACGACCCCGCCCTGCGCGATGCGACGGTGACGCCGGATGGCCCGCGGCGGTGGCGCATCATCCCGCCAGGCACGGCGGGGCCGTTCGCAGTCCGCGCGTATCTCATCGCGGACGAACTCGGCGACGCCGGCGCGATCTCGGGCGGGCCGCGCCGCGCGCTGATGGCGTTCTTCCACGCCACCCCCGCCGCCGAAGGCCAGGAGAGCGCCGCCGATGCCGCGTGGGCGGCGCTGTCGCGCAGCGTGAGCTTCGTCGGGAAGACCAGCTTCGCCGCGCTGTTCGACGCCGGCGCCGCCGAGGTCACGCGTTTGAGAACGCAGGGTCTTGCCAAGCTGCTCGGAAGCGCGGCCGACGATCAGTGGTGGATCTGGTCGGATACGATCGAGAAGAAGCACGTCGGCTGGACGCACTTCAACTGGCGCCTCGCCACCGCCACCTTGGAAACGCCGAACGTGACGCGGAGCGGATTCCGCGGCCATGACGGGCGCTCGACGCGCGTGCGGACGGCGTGGACCGGCGAGCTGCGAAAGTACAACGCGTATCACACCGTCTTCCCGCCCACGGCGGGCGAGTCGATCATGCGTCAGACGATCATGGATGGCAGCCGGATCGCCATCAACCTCGTCTCGAGCGGCCGACCGATCGCGCAGGGCTCGGGCAACGTGCCGCCGCAGTTCCTGCCCGGCGCATCGCTGCCGTTGTTCATCGAGAAGTTGTCCGACAAGCCGATGATCCTGCAATCCGATGCGTACCTCGATCGCGACGCCATCGGCGCGCCGACGCCGCTGATGCTGCTCGTCGAGCCGGTCACCGAGAAGCCGGCGCTGACCGCGCCGGACGGGTCGCTGCTGCGCTGCCTGTCGATCCGCGTGAACGGCGGGAGCGAAGCGACGCGCTGGTACGTGCGCGAGAGCGGCGAGGTCGACCACGTCGCCCTGGCGGGCGGGATGCGGCTGGCGCCGAGCGACAGCAACACCGTGATTTTCACCTTCGATCCGGAAGTCACGGCCCCGTGGTGAGGCGCCGTGGTGAGCCC
>JBAUGM010000480.1:0-4033 GCA_049679725.1 Tepidisphaeraceae bacterium | reverse complement strand
CGGCTACAACCTGCCGGACTCCCGATGGCCCTTCCACTTTGCGCCAGCTTGTAGCCGCGGGGGGGAGCCCGCGGACGAAAGGCAATCCGCGTCGAACCGTTCTCCGCGTCACAAACCTTTGGCGGTTCGCCCCTTCCGTGACTACAATGTCTTTGCCTGGATGGGTCCGCACCTGCCGTGTGAACCGCGCAAACACCGTGTTCGGCATCGAAGGAGTACTTGAATGGTTTGGAGCGAGCTGATCGCGCAAGTGCCGGTCGGCGAATACGTCAGCGTCTGGAAAGTCCTGCCCGTCCTGGTCGTCATGTTCATCTGGGCGCGGCTGCTCACCTGGATCGACAAGGACGCCCCGGAAGTCATGTTGCCCCGCGTCCCGATCAACGTCGGGATGATCTGTGGCTTCATCCTCGCGTTCGCGCTGCTGCTGATCCTCCCCGGGTTCGCCGTCGCGTTCACGGTCTACTTTTTCCTCATGCTGATCTCGGTCGGCGTGTACCTGTTCCTACGCAATCAGAAGGCGGGGATCGGGGACCTGCAGAAGCAGTTCAAGGACTGGCTCGGGAGCTTCAAGGGCAAGGAGAAGGACGTCGTCGCCCCGGTGGGCGACGTGCTGCTGATCAACAAGCAGGGCATTTCGGTTCCCGCACCCGAGGGCGACGATCCCGAGCGCGGCGCGTACGACGTCGTGCAGCAGGTCCTCACCGAGCCGCTGCGCCGCTTCGCCGAGCGCGTCGACGTCGCGCCGGGCGAGGGCGGCTGGGCGGTGCGGTATTCCGTTGACGGCTTCCCCTATGCCGGCGTCACGCTCGACAAGGCGCACGTCGACGCCGGCATCGGTTACCTCAAGGCGATGTCCGGCCTGAACGTCGCCGAGAAGCGCAAGCCGCAGACGGGGACGATGAAGGTCTCGGTTGACGGCAAGCGACGCGAACTGGAGATCCAGACCGCCGGCAGCACGACCGGCGAGCAGTTGCGGGTCTTCATCGACGCGAGGAAGCAGCACGACCGCAAGCTCGACCAGCTCGGCTTCACCGAAGAGCAGGTCGAGCAGATCCGCGAGATCATCGCTGACCCGAGCGGTGTGGTGCTCGTCGCGACGCCGAAAGCGCAGGGACTCACGAGCGCGCTCTACGGCATCCTCCGCGCGCACGACGCGTTCCTCACGCACATTCACACGCTCGAGCCCGACCCGGACATCGATCTGGAAGGCATCACGCAAAACGAGCTGCCCAAGCAGGCGAACCCGGCCGAGGACGCCAAGCAGATCGCCTGGGTCGTCAGCCAGGAGCCGGAAGTCGTCATGGTCAGCCGGCTGGACGACTCGAAGGCGGCGATCGAGCTGTCGAACTTCGGTTTGGAGAAGCGCGTGTACGTGGGGCTCCGCGCGGGGAGCACGTTCGAGGCGATGGCGACGTGGCGCAAGCTGATCGGCGACGATCGCAAGGCGATGAAGAACCTGAGGTACGTCATCGCCGGGCGGGTGATGCGCAAGCTGTGCAACGCGTGCAAGGTCGGCTACACCCCGGACCCGGGCACGCTCCGCAAGCTGAACATGGACCCGGACAAGGTCGGCAAGCTGTACCAGGCGCGCACGACGCCGCTGCGCGATCCCAAGGGCAACCCGATCCCCTGCGAATTCTGCCGCGAGCTGCAGTTCAAGGGGCGCACGGGCGTATTCGAGACGCTGCTCGTCGACGAGGACGTCCGCGCGGTCGTCGAGGCCGGCGGGTCGATCAACCAGCTCAAGAGCGTCTTCCGCAAGCAGCGGGGCAAGTACCTCCAGGAGCAGGCGCTGGCCAAGGTCGAGGCGGGCGACACGAGCGTGCAGGAAGTCCTGCGCGTCATGAAGGCCACCGACACGCCCGCCCCCGCGGCGTCATCGGGCAAGGCGGCGCCGGCGGCAAAGGCGCCGGCACGGCGCGGGTAAGCACGTAGTGAAGCACGAAATCCCAAGCACGAAATCCGAAACAAAACTCCAAGCACGATGAAGAAAACTTCAAACGAGAGAACCCCGTTTGGTGCTTTCCCCCTTTCGGTCATTGTGATTTGTTTCGGATTTCGTGCTTCGTGCTTCGGATTTGAGGTTTCACCATGATCTTCTCCATCCTCATCCTCCTCCTCGTCGGCGTCATCGCCTTCTTCCACTACACCCAGGGCTTCTGGAGCGCCACGCTCTCGGCCATCGCCACGATCATCGCGGCGGTGCTCGCGGTGTCGTACCACGAGTCGGTCGTCGACGTGCTCCTCAAGGGGAAGATGGCCGACCAGGCGAACGCGTTCGCGCTGGTCGCGCTGTTCGCGATCATCTACCTGATCCTCCGCATCATCATCGATAAGGCGATCCCCGGTAACCTGCGCATGCCGGTCATCCTCGATAAGGTCGGCGCGGGCGTGATGGGGCTCGTGGCGGGGATCTTCGCCACCGGCGTCGTCGCGATCGCCGCCCAGTCCATGCCGTTCGACCCGCTCATCGCCGGGTACGCCAGGCGGGACATGAGCGAGGAACGCCAGGAAGGCGTTTCGGTCACCGGCAAGGCGCAGCTCCAGGAAGTTCCCGTCCCGCCCGTCATCGATTCCGTTTCGTTCGACGAGGGCAAGGCGGACATGTTCCTCCCCGTCGACGACTGGCTCGTCGGCACGGTCGCCCACCTCAGCGACGGCGGGTCGCTCTCGGGCAAGCGGGCGATGAAGACCATCCACCCGAACTATCTCGACGAGCTGTTCGCCCAGCGCGGCGGCATCGAAGCGGGCGCGAGCCGCGTTGCGACCAACGCCGCCAAGAAACAGGTTTCGATCGACGGCGTCTTCACCGTCCCCGCGTTCGCCGCCCAGGCCGACGGTGACCTCACGAGCTCTCGCCCGGACGGCAAGCCCGTGAAGTACCCCGACCAGCCGAAGGACGATGAGATGTTCCTGATCGCCCGCATCAGCTTCGGCGACGGCACGGCCGACAAGGACAACCTCGTCCGCTTCAGCCCCGGCTCGATCCGGCTCGTCGCGGAATCGGAAGACGAGGGCTGGCGGAACTACTACCCGATCGGCACCGTCGAGGACGCCAGCACCCTCTTCGCCAACCGCATCGACGACTACCTCTTCACCCGCGAAGGCGCCGCCGTCGACGTGGCGTTCCTCGTGAAGAAGGCCGACGTCGTGACGGGCAAGGACGAGCCGAAGTTCAAGGACGGCGTGTTCATCGAGGTGAAGCGCCTCGCGCGCCAGCCGCTGACGGGCGGGATCAAGCCGCTGACGGCGGACAAGCGCGTCGCCTACGTGCGCAAGCCCGCCATCTCCAAGGCGGCGCCGGCGGGCGCGGGTGGGGCGGCAGGGGGGGCGGGGGCGGCGAAGGGGAACGCGCCGTTCGTCATCGGCGCGGCCGAAGTGTCACCCAGAATGTTCAGCGCGATCGACAGCGGCGCCAACGACGCCGACATCAACAACGCGACCGTTGCGTCCGGCACCGTCTCCGTGCAGGGCCGCAAGCTCAGCAAGTTCACCATCAACGGCACCGAGGCGCTGGCGCGGATGGCCAAGAGCCCCTACGCGCTGGACGAGCTGTTCGCGCCGGCGGGGTCGGCGATCGTCCAGGTCAAGGGCACGCCGCCCCCCAGCGGCGGCACGGGCTGGGAATGGTACGAGTCCGCCGGCGACTTCGCGCTGAAGGATGCGCCCGGCAAGTCGTACAAGGCCAACGGCGCGTTCGCCAAGGTTCGCAGGGGCACGCAGGACGTGATGGCCGCCGTCTACGACGCCGCCGCCCCCATCGCCGGCCCGGTGAAAGACGAAGGCCGCCCGATCGAAGGCTGGCTGGCGTTCGTCGTGCCCAGCGGCACGCAGCTCAAGGAGCTGACGTATAAGGGCCAGTCGATCAAGGCGGTGAGTGAAACGGTGCCGTAGGGGAAAGCACGAAATCCTAAGCACGAAGCACGAAACGAATCTCAAACCCAAAAGAAGAAAGCTCCAAACGAGGGCAATCCCCGTTTGGAGCTTTCTTCTTCTGATTTGCCGTCTTGTTTCGTGCTTCGTGCTTAGGATT
>JBAUGM010000479.1:0-9437 GCA_049679725.1 Tepidisphaeraceae bacterium | reverse complement strand
GGCGCCGCCCGCGCGCAGAGCGCGGATCTTGTCGCCCGCCAGCGCGGTGACCTGCGTCTCGCCGCGCGTCCAGGGGTTCATGGCGGCGAAGTGCATCGGCGTGAACCCCTCGCTGGTCTTGGCGTTGGGGTTGGCGCCGGCGTCAAGCAGCGCGTCGATCACGTCGACCGCGCCGGCGTAGGGGCTCATGGCGGCGGCGTGCAGGGCGGTGAACCCGCCGAACACGGCGCTGTTCGGATCGTCGCCCTGGCTGAGCCACTCGCGCACGTCGCCGGCGTCGCCCCTGGCGGCCGACTTGTTCAGCCGGTTCGCCAGGGCGCCGTCGTTGAGCGACTGGTTGTTCGGCAGCGACCCGCCGCTGCTCGCCGTCACCGGCGCAAGGTCCGCGCCGCTGTAGAGCGTGACGATGCTGTTGGCCGGGACCTTGACCGTCAGTTGCGACGTCCCGCTGACGTTGGCGAGCTGCGCGTGGTTCTCCGTGCCGCTCGTGCGGTACTGCTTGTAGCTGCCGGGCAGTCCCGAGCCGCTGAGGTTCAGCGTGACGTCGGCGTCATTGCTGTCGCGGTTGAACAGGACGTGCGTGACGGCGCCGCTCTGCGGATGGCGGAAGCTGATCGTCTTGAGCCGGCTGTCGCTGGCCGTCGCGCCGATGCGAACCGCGCCGGGGCGGACGTAGCGGTAGAACTGCTTGGCGACGTGATACTTGATGGCCGGCTGACCGTCGACCATCAGCGCGTGCTGGCCGTCGCCGGTGTCCGCCGACCACTGCCAGTAGAGGTATGCGCTGGCGTTGGCCTTGGTCAGCGCGTTCCAGATGTCCTCGGCCATCAGCAGCGCGCCCTGGATGGTCTGGTCGTGGCCGTGGCTCTCGGTGGACCAGAGGTTATGGCCCTGCCCGGCGACGGCGTCGCCGACCTGTGGCCAGTGCGGGTTGGTCGCCGAGTGAACGCCGAACGCGCCGGGGAAGTTCGCCGTCTCCGGGTCGTTCATCAGCGCGTCGACGTACCAGTTGTAGCGCTCGTCCTTGGCCATCTCCTCGGGGATGATCAGCTTCGTGCCGAGCCCCTCCGCGGCGAACTTGCGCATCGTCGAGCGGACGACCTCGCGCATCTGCACGTCGGTGTAGACGGTCGACTCGAACTCCTGGACGAAGAACGGCTCGTTCTGCGGGGAGACGTGCGACAGGTCGACGCCGAAGTCGCGCTTGGCGCTGATCGCGACGGCGGCGAGGTACTCGGCGAACTCGTCGCGCAGGTCGGGGCGGACGGTCCCGCCGAAGTAGTGCGACTGGTTCGTCTTCATCCACGCCGGCGGGGTCCAGACGGTCGCGAGGAACTGCTTCATCCCGCGATCCTGCAGGCGCTTGAGAAACGTCATCGCCAGCCCCAGCGCGTTCTTGTCGTAGGCGGCCCAGTTGAACGAGTCGGGATCGGCGTTGTCGTTGCCCGTCTCGAACGTGGGCCAGACGGCGGTGCGGGCGATGGTGGCGCCCAGGTCGTTGACGATCTTGTCGTACAACGACGCATCGGCGTACTCGGCGGGGCGCGTCCAGGTCATCATGCCGGCGCCGAAACCGTCCATCGTTTGGAAGGTGGCGCCGGTATTCACGCCCACGTTGGCGGCGTAGAGGTGAACCCGCTGTTCGAGCGGCTCGATGGCGGACGAACGACGGCGCGATGCACGATCAAATGGGACAAAACGCAAGCGATACCTCCGATTTGGAGCGGCATCTTTAGCAGAGCGCGAACGCTCCGTGAACTCTATTTTCTGATACCGCAGGCAAATATTGCGCGATGTGATGTGCGTAACAAGAAGGCACCCCTTTTCATGCCACCCACGTCGATGAGCCCGGCGCGATCCGTCGCTATGGGAAGTCGTCGGAAAAGCGCCCTCCCTCTTCCATGTACTCGTGGGAGAGGGAGAGGGAGAGGGAGGACAACCGCTCTATCCAATCGTCGGCGCTTGGACGTGATCCTGCGCTTGCTCCCCCGCCGCCCCCTCGTCCGGCGTGATCACCTGCACCGGCACATCGGGCGGGAGGATCGACTCCAGCCGCTGCTGGAAGTGGCCCTTCACCAAATGGTACAGCCGGCCCTGCCGGCTCGTGCCGATCAGCACGCGCTCGGCGCCGTACACCGCGGCGTTCTCCGCGAGCAGGACCGTGGCGTCGGGGCCGGTGTCGTAGACGGGCAGCACCGGCACGCCCATCTCGTGGCCCAGCTCCAGGAACCGGCTGAACGTCTTCAGCGCCGCCAGGTCCGTGTCGATCGTCAGCCGGCGTTCGCTGTCGTACTTGTACGAGAGCGCGACTTGCCGGATGAAGCAGACGAGCAGCGTCGCGTTGTGCTCCCTCGCGTAGCCCAGGGCCGCGGGCGCCAGGGCCTCGGAGCCGTACGTGCCGATCAGGACCTTGCGCTGCGCCAGCGCCTCGGGGTGGAGCTGCTCCATGATCGCCTGGCGGAGCAGCGTCGGCTTTTCGCCCTGCCGGCGGGCGTACCACTTCGTCAGGGCGCGAGCGCTGAGCCCCACCGCCATCACGATGAGCACAAACACCAGCGCGTGCCACTTGGTGAACGCCAACGTCACCCAGATCCCCATGAGGAACAGCCCCAGCAGCAGACACGCGCCCTTGCGCCACGTCTTGCGCAGCCGCGGGTGGGTGGAGACGAGCGTGATGTTGATCGCGACCGCGCCGACGACGCCGATCGCGTAGAGGGCCGCCAGGTGCTCCAGGTCGTGGCTGACGACGAGGACGAGGCACGGGACGAGCGTCGCGATGACGGCGGGCACCCACGGGACGCCGAAGCGGTTGAGCTTCTGGAAGATCGCGGGCAGTTCGCCGTCGCGGCTCATGAGGTACTGCACGGAGATCATGTCGGTGATGACCGTGTTGCACGCCGACAGCAGCAGCACGCCGCCGATGATGCGCACGGCCAGCTCGCCCCAACCGCCGACGTACGACCCGGCGAGGAACGCGAGCATGTCTTCCTTGTGCTCGGTGTGCTGGTCGTCGCTCAGGCGCATGACCATGGCGGCGCCGAGCAGGATGTTGAAGATCGCGACCTCGATGGCGACGGTCCAGATCGACCGCCGCGCCGTCCGGGCGACCGGCTTCTGCATGACGCCGGTGAGGTTGCCGATCGCCTCCACGCCGGAGAGCGCCAGCACGATCGAGACGAAGTGGAGCCACAGCTTTCCCGACGATTCGCCCGCGTGGCTGATGCGCTGCGGGAACGCGCCCCAGTCGACCTGCGGCAGCGCGAAGGCGGCGACGAGCAGCGTGATGAACATCATCCCCAGCGCCGCGGCGATCGCGAACACGCCCGTGTGCTTCGGGCCCATCAGGTTGAACGCGCCGATCACGAGGATCGACACGATCGCCCACAACCCCGGCGAGTTCAGCGCGAGCAGGCGCTGCTCGTGGCCCATGCCGAAGTAGTGGAAGCCGTCGAGCGAGCTGAGGCTCGCGGTGACGACGTAGTCGGCGAAGAGCAGCAGCGCCCCGACGACGGCGAGCGTGCGGCTCTTGTGCTTCGCCGCCGTGTACACCCCGCCGCCGTCGGGGTAGATGCGGCAGATCTGCGTGTACGCCCACCCGACCGCGAGGATGAGCAGGCTCATCGACGCGATCAGCCAGAAGCTCGCGCCGCGCGCGAAGAAGAACGCGAGGCCCAGCACGTAGAGGCGGCTGGTCCCCCAGTCGCCGTAGAGCAGCCCGGCGGCCTGTTTCCAGCCGACGTTGCGCGGGCGCTCCGAGGCGAGCAAAGCAAGGGCCGCCGGCTTCTCGCGACCGGCGACGGAAACGGCTGTCTGCATGATGAGCTGCGACAAATGCGAACGCACGCCCGTCCGCGCCCGATCCTGCCGGGAGCGAATAGCGTTCCGTTCATCGCACAGCGTCTGCTCGGAGTTGGGCGATCGCGCGTCGTTTCAGCGCGTCGCCGCCAGGAGAGCCAGGACGTCGTGCCCTTTCACGTGCCTACGGGGTTAGCTGACGGGCTAGGGCTTGAAAGTGCCCCGGGATCTTCGTGGATCCCTGCGCCCCCGGTGCGGCCGACTCGACGGCCCGCACCCTTGGGTCCCCCGTACCACGCCCATGTCAGGCGTGATCTCGGCGGTCACATACAAGGCGGAAACGGTAGGGACAATTGCGCCCAAATCAAGCTACGGCTCGGGATTCGGCGGCGACGGATTGGCCACGATCGTTCGGAAGATCAGCCGGGAACCGGCTTTCCAGCCGCCCTGAAAAATCGCCCACACCTTGATCGCGAAGCGCGACGTTTGACGCCAATTCTTTTTTACTATATAGTTATCTCCGGTGGCGATCGACTTCCGCTGGAACGACTGGAACCTCAACCATATCGCCGAGCATGGCGTGACAATCGAGGAAGCGGAGCACGTCGTGGAGCACGCGGACGCCGGCTACCCAGAGCCAATCGGCGATGGGAAATATCGCGTTCGCGGCCAGTCGCGCGACGGCCGCTACCTTCAGGCCGTTTACATCTATGACCCGGCGGCTGTGGTCTACGTGATCCATGCGCGCGATCTCGCCGATCGCGAGAAGCGCAACTTGCGCAGGAGACGCCGATGAGCAAGACGAGCAAACCATTCAAGCGACGGGAGTCGCAAGGACCGAAAGACGCGGACCTGAGCCGCGGCGGCGCTTACCAGCGATTCATGGCCATGACACCGGCCCAGCGCGACGCGGACGTCGCGCAGTACGATCGGGAAGACCTGACCCCGCCTCGCCCGGTGTCGGCGGCGGACACGGCGCTCCATCGTCGCGCCGCGGCGCGAGGCGCGCGAACCGCACGCGCGAAGATCGGCCGCCCGACCATCGGCGCGGGCGCGAAGATCGTGCCGGTGACCATCGAGCGCGGCTTGTTGAAGGAAGCCGATGCGTTCGCGAAGCAGCACCAACTCAAGCGCTCCCAGATGGTGGCGCAGGGACTGCGACTGGTGATGGAGCAGGCAAAAAAGGCGGGTTGATCGCCTTGACCTCGAATCAAGCCACCGGCTCGGGCTTCGCCGCCGTTGCGCTGATGACCTCGACGTTCACGTCCGGCGGCAGCAGGCTTTCCAGGCGCTTCTGGAAACTGCCCTTGATCAGGTGATGCAGCGTCCCGCGGCGGCTGGAGCCGATGAGGATCTTGCTCACCCCGTTCATCGCCGCCCCCTCGGCGATCAGCACGGCGGCGTCGTTCCCAATGTCGTACATCGGGATGATCGGCACGCCGAAGCGGTGGCCGTGCTCGAGGAAATCGGTGAACAGTTCCTGGGCGGCGCGGTCGTTGTCGAGCGTGAGGACGTTCTCCGCGTTCACGCGGTAGTTCAGCGCCACGTCGCGCACGAACGAGACGACCAGGGCCGCGTTCTCGCGCTTGGCGACCTCCAGCGCCGGATCGGCCAGGTCGTCGGAGCCCGCCGTCGCCAGCAGCACCTTCGGGCGGAGCATCGCATCGGACGGGAGCTGTTCCATGATCGCTTGCCGCAGCAGGCTGGGCTTCGGCCGGCGCTTGGCGTGGGCGCGCGTCGCGGCGCGGAGCGAGAGGCCGAATATCATCACGACGCACACGAAGATCAGCGCGTAGACCTTGGTGAACGCCAGCGTGATCCAGATGGCGATCAGCAGCACGCCCAGCAGCAGCATGAACGACTTGCGCCACTGCTTGCGCAGCCGCGGGTGGAAGGCGCAGAGCGTGCAGTTGATCGCGACGGCGCCGACGACGCCGATCGCATAGAGGCTGGCGAGCGTCTGGAGGTCATGGGCGAACAGCAGCACCACCGCCGGAGCGCCGGCGGCCACGATGGCGCAGAGCCACGGCGCGCCGAAATCGTTGAGCTTCTGGAAGATCGCGGGGAGTTCGCCGTCGCGGCTCATCACGTAGACGATCGACATCAGCCCGTTCACTGCGGTGTTCGACGCGCTGAGCAGCAGCAGCCCGCCCACGATGCGCACGGCCCACTCGCCCCAGGCGCCGACGTTGTGCCGGGCGATGAACGCGAGCATGTCGCCCGTGTGCGCGTGCCGCCCGGGCGACAGCGCGATCATCACCACCGCCAGCAGCAGGTTGAAGACCGCCACCTCGCACGCGACGAGCCAGATCGCGCGCCGAGACGTCTTGTAGACGGGCTTGCGCATCACGCCGGTCAGGTTCGCGATCGCCTCGACGCCCGAGAGCGCGAGCACGACGTAGACGAACGCCCGCCACAGGTCGATCGGGCGGTGGTCCAGCGTCCCCAGGTCCAGGTTGGCCCAGTCGATGCGCGGCAGCGAAAAGCCAACCACCAGCAGCGTGATCAGGATCATCCCCGCCGCCGCGAACAGCGCGAAGCCGGCGGTGTGCTTCGGGCCCATCAGGTTGAACGCGCCGATCGCGAGGATCGAGACGATCGCCCAGATGCCCGGCGAGTTGACGTGGAACAGCTCGCGGTCGCGCGTGGCGGCCGCCAGCGCTTCGGGCGTGGTGGGCTTGTCGTCCTCGACGTTGAGGCGCAGGTCCGCGCCGGGGTCTTCCTGCGTCGCGACCGCGGCGCCGTGCGCGCCCAGGCCGAAGTAGTGGAACGCGTCGACCGAACTGAGCGACGCGGTGACCGTGTAGTCCGCGAACAGCAGCAGCGCCGCGATCACGCCGAGCAATCGGCTCTTCTGCTTCGCGGCGGTGTAGACGCCCCCGCCATCCGGGTAGATGCGGCAGATTTCGGTGTACGCCCACCCCACGGCCAGGATGAGCACGCTCATCCCCGCGATCAGCCAGAAGCTGCTCCGCCCCGCCACGAGGAACGCCAACCCCAGCACGTACAGCCGGCTCGTCCCCCAGTCCCCGAACAACAGCGCCGCCGCCTGAAACCAGTTGACGTTGCGCGGCCGCTCGCTGGCGAGCAAGGAAAGGGCTTCGGGTCTTTCGCGACCGTTGTCTTCGATGTCCATGGAGGGTGCGTCTGTGTCTGTCGGGAGTTGTGAACCGACCCGCGACGATAGCCGAAGGCGTGCCGGCTGGAAATGCGGGAAAACGCGCCCCGCAAGCGAGGCCGCTCAACCCGTTCGTTCAGGCGCGCTACTCGATCGGCGTCTGGAGGTGAATGTCTCCCGTCGGCTGCGGCACGCCCTGCTCCGGCTCGTTCGTGAACGCGGCGAGCGTGATGGGGCCGATGTCCTGCGGGACGTCGACCGTCATCGTCCCTCGGCCGCGCTCGTCGACGCGGAGCATCGGGCCCGGCACGGGCTTCTTGTCGGCACCGAAGAACCACAATTCGTACGCCTGGCCCGGCTTGGGCGGCTTCATGTCGAAGACGCTGATGTGCCACTGCTTGCCCTCGCGGTCCCAGAGGATGCGGCCGCTGGCTTCGCGCTGGACGTCCGTCGGCTGGAAGGCGACGAGCCGGAGGTCCGGCGAATTGACCATCTGCTTGAGCTGCGCGAACGAGGTGTTCGCGTCGGCCAGTTGCTGCCTCACCGCCGCAAGATCCGTTTCGGCGCGCGCGATGCGGGTCTGGTAGATCCCGCGATATGTGGACTGCACCGTCAGCGCGGCCAACAGCGCACCGATGCACGCGGCGGCGGCGTAGGAGAGCCAACGGCTGCGCGGAGGCGCCGTCGGCGGCGCGATCCGCATCGACGAGGGAGCCGTCGACCCCGCAGGCGACGACTTCACCCGCGCCATCAACCGGTCCCGCGCGCCGGTCGACGGCTGCACCGGGTCCAGCGCCAGCGGCAACTGCGCAACCGTCGCCTCCGTCTCCGCCAGCTCCACCGCACACCGCGGGCAGCCGCTCGCCAGGTGGGCGCGCAGCGCCTCGCGTTCCGCGGCGTCGAGTGCGCCGGCGGCGTACGAGGGCATCAGGTCCTGGTACTGATCACACGTCACGCGTCACCACCGTTAGTGATACGCAGGCTCTGCCGCAGGCGGATGAGGCCCTGGCGGATGTAGGTCTTCACCGTGCCCAGCGGCTTTCCCAGTTTTTCGGCAATTTCCGTATGCGACAGCCCGTCATAAAACGCGCATTCGATCGCCTGCCGCTGCGCGGGTTCCAGGCCGAGCAACGCTTGCTTCACCAGCACGGCATTCTCGTCGGCGACGACGCCCGTCTCCGGACTGTCGGCCAGCGGCGCCGTCGCGGGACTCGTCGTGTCGAGGTCGACGGGATGAATCCTGCCCTTCGCCCGCCGCCGGTCGATCGCACGGCTGCGCGCCAGCGTGGTAAGGTACGTCAGCGGGCTCCCGCGCCGCGGATCGTACCGGTCCACCCGATCCCACAACTCCCAGAACACGTCCACGAGCACGTCTTCCGCTTCGGCCCGATCGTGCAGCACGCGGACGCACAACGCCAGCACCAGCGGCGAATGCTTATCGTACATCCGCTGCAGCGCGGATGCGTCGCGCGCGGCGATTCCCTCCATCAGCGCAAAATCGTCCGCCCCGGTTCCCACCGGGGTCGCGCGTGCGTCGAGAGAGGACTCCTGCTGTTCCTTCACCTGAATCGGAATCATACCGAGAGCCGCCAAACCGCACATGGGAGAAAGGCGGCCGGGTGCGTGGTGCACCCGCCGCCTTCTCAATCACGCCATGGAAAGCTGTCAGCGATCAGCTTTCAGCGATCAGCCATGCACGACAGGGTCGCGGCGTTTCTCTGGCTGAGAGCTGATTGCTGAACATGAACCGCGCTTCCTTGAAGGCGTTCGCCATGTCGCGGCGTTTCTCTGGCTGAGAGCTGATTGCTGACCGCTAACAGCTTCTTCCTCACTTCGCCGCCGGCGGCATGAGGACGGTGTCGATCCAGTGGATCACGCCGTTGGTGCACACGACGTCGGTCTTGATCACCTGCGCGTCGTTCAGCCAGACCTTGCCGCCGTCCACCTTCACGCTGATGTCCTTGCCGTTGACGGTGGAGAGCTTCATGGTCATCACGTCCCTGGCCATGATCGCCTTGCCGCCGTGGACGTGATACGTGAGGATCGCGGTGAGCTTCTCCTTGTTCTCCGGCTTGAGCAGCTCTTCGACCGTGCCCTTGGGCAGCTTGTCGAACGCGTCGTTCGTCGGCGCGAAGACGGTGAACGGGCCGTCGCCCTTGAGCGTATCGACGAGCCCCGCGGCCTTGATGGCGGCGACGACGGTCGTCACCTTCTGCATCCCCGGGCCGGTCGCGGTGTCGATGATGTCCCACTTCTTCGTGTCACCCTCGTGGTGATCCGCGAGCACCGTCTGCTGCGGCCACCACGACACGACGCCCGTCCCGACAACCGCCACCGTCAGCGCAGCGGCGAACCAGTTAGCCTTCCGACACATTGCAAGCTCCTCCGGCCGAAGTTCGGCCGAAATATGCAGGTTTTCACCCGCCGCAGCCGAACGCTTCGGCGTACGCGGGTGGTTCGGGGAGAGGTACGGAGATGTCTCGCGGTCGGATGTGACGAAGGGGTTCTTCGGGAGGGCGAGGCT
>JBAUGM010000478.1:0-3423 GCA_049679725.1 Tepidisphaeraceae bacterium | reverse complement strand
GACGTCGGCCTGGTCGAGCGATGTGAACCGCCGGCAGAAGAGCGTGGATTGGCAGATGAAGATCGACGATGCCCGAACCAAGCTCACAAGCGTCTATCCCAAAATCAAGGTGTGACAGAGCACTAGTTATCTCGCTGGACGATGAGCGACGCGAAGGACCACATCACCGGGCTTTGCCAAGCGTTTCTCCGGCCCGAGAAGCGAGAACGGTTGGCGACGCTGCTCACCGGCAACCTGAGGTGGAAGGGCGTCACCGAACTGGCGCATCCCGACGCCATCGATCCTCGCCACGCCGCTGCCTGGGCAGGCTCGGACGCATCGGAGCTGGTGAAACGCTTGAAGGAACTCGGCGCGCCGGAGACGTGCTACCTGATCTCGAACTCTGATGAATTGGATGATCGTTGGATGGAGCTTCCGCGGGCGTTGAAGGAAGTGTTGAACATCGGCATGGGAACGATCGTCTCTTGCGTGCCTGGAAAGCTCGCGTATTTCGAAGGTGAATACGGAGATCATCTCGTGCTCCAGCGGCGGCCTACGGCAGCGAGATAACCGCGCACTGCAACGGACCGGCCGGGCGAAACGGTCCTTGTGATTCCAACGCGGTCCGGTGCCCGGCCGGCCGTTGAATGCTGGTCCGTTAACCCGCTCGAGGAGCATGTAATGCGACCCCTTCGGTATTCGATCAACATCACCTTGGACGGGTGCTGCGATCATCGGGCAGGCTCGACGGACGAAGAATTGCATCGTTACTGGGCCGAGAACCTCGCCGAGGCCGATGCCCTCCTCTTCGGCCGGGTAACCTACGAAATGATGGAGGCAGCGTGGCGGCCGCCGGCGACGGGAGTGAAGCCTGACTGGATGGCCGACTGGATGGAGCCTTTCGCCCGGACGATCGACGCGGCAAAGAAGTACGTCGTGTCGAGCACTCTGGACCCCCGGAATGGGGGGCGGAAGGTCGATTGGAACGCGGAGTTGCTACTTGGGAAACCGGGACGCGGGGATCTGCGTGAAGCCGTTGAGCAGCTCAAGCGGGAGTCGGGGGGGTCGGGCAAGGGACTGTTCGTGGGAGGCGTGAAGCTCCCGCAGGCGTTGGCGGAGCTGGGATTGATCGATGAGTACGAGTTCGTCGTGCATCCCAGGCTCGCGGGCCACGGGCCGACTTTGTTCGCGGGGCTATCGAAGTACGTCGACTTGAAGCTCGTGAGCCGGCTGGAGTTCGGCTCGGGGGCGGTGGCGATGCGCTATGAGCCGACCCCCCCGCGAAGGTAGCCATTGGGACTGAAGTCTACGACTCCCAGGCCTCGGTAAGGCGAGGCGGCTTTGCGTCCCGAGCGGGTTTTCGTTCCAATGGCACGGTTCATGGACGAGGACGTTCGAGAGTTCGCCAAGCAAGTGATCGACACCGAAGCCGCCGCCGTCCGGGCGATGGGGGCGGCGGTGGATGAGTCGTTCGAAAAGGCCGTCCGGCTGATCGCGGACTGCGCCGGGGATTGCCGATTGCCGATTGCCGATTGCCGATTGCCCAATGAATTGAATCCAAATCGGCAATCGCAAATCGACAATCGGCAATCGGCAGGCGGGGCGCTGCTGACCACCGGCATCGGCAAGGCGGGGCACATCGCGCGGAAAGTCTCCGCGACCTTCGCCAGCACCGGCACCCCCAGCCACTTCCTCTCCCCCACCGACGCGGTGCACGGCGACCTGGGTTCGGTCCGCAAGGGCGATTGTCTCCTCATCTTCTCCGCCAGCGGCGAGAGCGACGAGATCCTGCGCCTGCTCAGCATCGTCAAGAAGCTCGACCACCCCGTCATCGCCATCACCGCCACACGCAGCAGCGGCCTGGGGAGCGCGGCCGACGTCACGCTCACCATGGGCAAGATCGAAGAAGCCTGCCCGCTCGGCCTGGCCCCCAGCGCCTCGACGACGGCCATGCTGGCGCTGGGCGATGCGCTGGCGCTGTCGGTCATGAAGGTGCGGAAGTTCACGGCTGAGGATTTCGCGATGTTCCACCCAGCCGGGCAGTTGGGGCGGAAACTGATCCGCGTGCGCGATGCGATGACGTTCAAGCGCGGCGAGAACCTGCCCATCGCTTCGGAGAAGCTCACCGTCGGCCAGGTGTTCCGCGAAGTCTCCTCCATCAAACGGCGCAGCGGCGCGGTCATCCTCACCGGGGACGACGGCAAGATCTCCGGCTTCTTCACCGACGGCGATTTCCGCCGGCTGGTGACCAACGACGAGGCCGGCGCGCTCACCCGGCCGATCCGGGATGTGATGACGCGAAATCCCAAGCGCATCGGCGCCGACCATTTAGCCAGCGAGGCGATGGCGATGATGCACCAGCACCGCTTCGACGAGCTGCCCGTCGTCGACGATCAAGACCGCCCGGTGGGGCTGATCGACGTGCAGGACCTGGTGGTGCTGAAGATGCTCGACGTCGAGCCCGAGACTTGAGGAAAACTCCTGAGGAAAACTCCAAACGGCAAATCCCAAATCCCAAACAAGTTTCAAAATTGAAAGGGGAAAACGAGGCAAGAGAACAAGGCGTTCGGGAGTTTGGTGGTTGAGATTTGACGTTTGTTTGGAGTTTGGGATTTGCCGTTTGGGATTTGCATGCGTTCACTCCTCCTCGTCATCGCCACCCTCGTCCTCGTCGTCTGCGGGTTCGTCATCTACTCGCAGGTGCAGAGCCCCACCACGCCGCGCGCCCAGCGCCCGGAGGTGAAGGGGCCGACGAGCATCCCCGCCGGGGCGGGCAGCCGCGGCGGGTCGACCACTCAGCCGATGGTCGGGACGGGCGAGGACGGGTGGGTCAAACGCTACGACCAGCGCGGCGAGCTGGCGTCGCAGTTCCGCGCCGACCGGTTCGACCCGAAACCCGATGGCACCGTGGACGTCGATCGGCCCGTCGCGGAGTTCATGCTCAGCGGCGGGCGGCTCATTCGCATCGAGGGCCGCAATGGCAGCGTCATCATGCCCCCGCCGCCCACCGGCGCCGAGCGCGGCAAGCTCGAGGCCACGCCGACGTCGCCCCCCAACCGCGGGCAGCTCCACGACGTCGTCATCTCGATGTTCGACGCCGAGCCGATCGAGGGCGAGACGCCGCGCCCGTCGCTGACGGTCACGATGAACAACGCGTCGTTCGACAACGACACCTTCCTCATCCGCACCGAGGCGTTCGGCGACGCGAAGACCGGCGCCCGCGTGGCGGGTGATCAGGTGCCCGTGCAGGTTCGCGGCGACGACTACGACTTCGACGGCCGCGGGTTGACGATCCAGTGGAACGACCTCGATCAGCAGTTGCAGCTGCTGGAGATCGCGCACGGCGAGTCGCTGACGGTCAAGAACCCGCAATCGCTGGAAGACATGGCGGGGATGTCCAACATCCCCGCGCCCTCGGGCGAGCCGGCAACATCGCAACCGGCG
>JBAUGM010000477.1:0-1547 GCA_049679725.1 Tepidisphaeraceae bacterium | reverse complement strand
ACAGTTTTATCGCCACCTCGCCGTCGCTCGTCTACCAGGTGATGCAGGGCCAGGCCGCCATCCTCAAGCGCGGGCAGCGCGCCGAAGAGTTCGAGACGACCGACCCCCTGGCGGACCTGGAACGGCTACTCCCGAAGCGCCGCTACCACCACGACAAGCACCTTCCCGCCTTCACCGGCGGATTGGTCGGCTACGCCGGGTACGACACGATCCGCTACTACGAGTCGGAGAAGCTCCCCGCCGCCCCGAAGGACGATCGGCGATTGCCGGACCTCTCGTTCGGCCTGTACGGCGAGCTGGTCATCTTCGACCACGTCGACAAGACGATCAAGGTCGTGGCGAACGCGGACCTCAAGGGTTCAGGGTTCGGGGTTCAGGGTTCAGGGAACGCGGGAGAGAAAACCGGGACGGGGACGGTTTTTCCTCCCGTGAATCCTGACGAGGCTTACCGCGACGCGTGCTCGCGCATCGACCAGATCGTCGCGCGGTTGCAGCAACCGCCGCAGTCGACGCTGGGCGAGATCGACCCGCGCGCACCGCTGACGCTCGCGTTCGGCAGCAACATGACGCGCGAGCAGTTCGAGGACGCCGTCCGCAAGGGGCAGGAGTACATCAAGGCCGGTGACATCTTCCAGTTCGTGCCCAGCCAGCGGCTGCGCGTGCAGAGCACGGCCGACCCGTTCGACGTGTATCGCGCGCTGCGGATCATCAACCCGTCGCCGTTCATGTTTTATCTGAAGTCGCCGGCGTGCACGCTGATCGGCAGCTCACCGGAAATCCTCTGCCGCGTCGTTGGACGGACCGTGACGAGTCGACCCTTGGCCGGGACGCGCAAACGCGGCGCGACGCCGGAGGAGGACAAGGCGCTGGAGGTGGAACTGCTCGCCGATCCGAAGGAGCGGGCCGAGCACATCATGCTCGTGGACCTGCACCGCAACGACGTCGGCCGGGTGAGCAAGGTCGGCAGCGTGAAGATCAGCGACGTGATGACCGTCGAGCGCTACAGCCACGTCATGCACATCACCAGCCACGTGACGGGGGAGTTGGAGGACGACATGACCGCCTTCGACGCCCTGCGCGTCTCCCTTCCCGTCGGCACGGTCAGCGGCGCGCCGAAGGTTCGCGCCATGCAGATCATCGACGAATTGGAGCCCACGAGACGCGGCCCCTACGGCGGGGCGGTCGGCTACGTCGACTTCTCCGGCAACATGGACACCTGCATCGCCCTCCGCACCATCGTCTGGAAGAACGGCGTCTTCGATGTCCAGGCCGGCGCGGGCGTCGTCGCCGACTCCGTCCCCGCCAGTGAGTACGAGGAGACGATGAACAAGGCTAAGGCCATGCTCAAGGCGGTGGAGATCGCGGAGAAGGGGTTCTGAACCTCACGTCTCTCCGGAACAGCGCCCAGCGGGGCCGGCCCCGAGTTATTTCCAAAAGCTGTGGACGGCGGCGACAGCTTAAGCGGCGATTCGTTCTCCGTCGACGAACACGACGCCGTCGATCAGGTCCTGCAGCTTGGCGCTGCCGTTCAGTTTCCGCCAGCGTGA
>JBAUGM010000476.1:0-2834 GCA_049679725.1 Tepidisphaeraceae bacterium | reverse complement strand
CCCTTTCTTCGTTTGGCGAAGCGGTCAGCGATCAGCCAGAAAGTGCGTGGCGGCGTTGCCGTTTTCTGGCTGATGGCTGATCGCTGACAGCTTCCTTCACTGTCGATGCCGCACCACGTGGACCGTCTGCTCACGCTTCTCTTCGGTAAACGTCACCCCGAACTGCTCGGCGAACCACTGCTTCGCGATTGCCGGCGCGGCCGGTCCACCGAAGTAGGGGGATTCGCCGCTGACCGGCTTCGGATCGGCGCCGATGGCCAGGCCGGTCTCGTCGACGATCAGCACGCGGTCGGCGGCGAGTTGGTCGTCCTGGTAGAACACGAAACCGTGGAACAGATCCTTGATGCTCGTCGGCCCGGAGCCGGACGCCATGCCGGCGTGGAGCGCGCGGCGCTGCGGATTCGGGACCGGCGCCTTCACGTCGCGCCAATCCTTCAGCGGCCGGCCGTCATAACGCGCGACCCACACCGTTCGCGGCTCGACGACTTCCGTCAACTCGAGGCCCAGCGACTTGAGCACGAAGTCGACCTGCTGGCGCTGTGGCGTCTGTGCGGCGAGCACGAGGTCGTGATTGAGCGGCAGCTTCCGCAACGCTTCGGGGACGCGGAGCGTGCCCGTCGGCTCCCACGACTGCCGAAGGAAATCCCCGAGCGTCAGCGATTGACGTGGCATCGCGCCGCCGAGCGGGCGGACGACGTGCGACGTGATGCCGGGGAGCTTGCCGAACGAGTATGCCTCGATCGGCGCGTCCTCGTCGCGCGGGACGAGCTCCATCGGCTGCGGGAGCGGTTTGTCCTTGTATCGCGCCGCGAGCTGCTTGAGCCGGTCGTGCCACGCGTCGAACCGCGCGTCAATTCCCGAGGCGTACTCGCGGCGCACGCCGGCTGGCGGCGCGTACTGCGCGACAGCGTTTGGGACGGGTTGGTCGTACTCGATCACGTGCTCGCGCGCGGGCGACCAGTCGCCGTCCTTCCACGTCCACGCGAGCAGGTGGACCGGCAGCCGGGTTTTTGCGTCGAACCAGAGATCTTGTCGCCGTTCCCCCGTCTTCTCGATGCGCAGGCCGCGCAGTACGTGACCGGCGCCCTCCGCGCGCTCCCCGAGGTCCGTCTTGTCGACGCCACGCTGCTTCAGGTCGTCCAGCCGATCGAGCAGCGATGCGAACCTGGGCATCCGGTGCGGAGCCTTGGCCGACTCGTCGACGTAGATGCGGTCGTGGTCCGCCTGGTGCTCGTAGCGGCGCTCGCCGTCGTCGAAGATGGTGATCGAACCCTGCCGGCTGAATCGCCGGCTCGTGCCGTCGGGCGTCGTCCACTCCCACTCGTCAATCGGATGGCGCTGCGCGGGCTGCGTTGCCGGCGCGTCGAGCGCCGTGCTGTAGCGCTGCTCCGGCCGGAGCGTCCAGCCGGTGACGTGAACGGTGCGGACGTTGGTCAGCGCCTCGGCCGCCGCGGCGTACGCGCGCTGGGCCGACGACGGCCAGAGCATCACCGCGATCAACACGCACGCCGCCACCGCGCCGGCGGCGGAGGCGAGCTTCCAGTTGAACATGGCGAAGCGAACGCGCCGCACGTCCGGGGACGGGCAGGGCGGCAGCGCATGCCGCACGTCCTCGACGAAGTTCGGCGCTTCAGGCACGGCGTGGCGCAGGTCTTCCAGTCGTTCTTCGAGCGTCTTCATGGTCGTTCCCCTTTTGCCAGGAGTTTGCGCAGCCGGTCGTGTGCGCGGGTGAGTTGTTTCTTCACGGTGGCCAGTGGTAATCCGGCGATCTCTGCGATTGCGGACACCTGATGCCCGTCGAAGTAGCGCAGCATGACGACGGCCGCTCGTGGTCGGGCAGGCTGGCGATCGCGGCGAGCAATGTGTCGGTGTCGCGATCGACGCTCGCCTTCGCGGCCGGGTCGGGTACGAGATGCAGCGGCGCAAGCCGTCGCTGGGTCCGCGCGATGCGCGTTGCCCGGTGCCGCATGATCGTCAGCAGCCACGGCCCGAACGACGCGGGGTCGCGAAGCAGCCGCAGGTTGGTGTATGCGGCAACGAACCCATCCTGAGCGGCATCGCGTGCCAGGTGCCAGTCGCGGAGGACGCCGTAGCACGTCGCGCGGGCGGAGCGGTCGTACCGCCGAACCAACTCGTCGAACGCGCCGCCGTCCCCCCCGAGCACGGCAGCGACCAGTTCGAGGTCGGGCGTCGTGCTTCCGTCCGCTTCCATGGGCCCCGTGAGTGTCAGCGTCGCTTCCTGCACGTGAGCTTAGAGTCACGTGCCCGCCAAAGGTGGACAAGGGATTTCAGGATCGTCGAACGTACGCGACGTAACCGGTAAAGACGATGTCGCGCCGGCCTTCGGCGAAGAATGCGCTGAGCGTTTGGGCGCACCAGGCGCGGATGTCGTGCTCCGGCGCGGCGGAGCCGATGGCCTGCTCCACGTTCGTCTCGCTCATCGCGTAGCGGAGATACGCATCCCGGGTCATCGGCAGGCTGACTTCGAACGGCTCGTGCGCGTCCAGGCGGAGTCCGAAGCGGCCGTAGGGGAGGCCTTGCACGTCGAGGGCATACCCGGGCGGGAAGGGGTATCGCGTCTCGAAGGCGTCGAACCACGCATCGAGTTCGGGCGCGTCGGCGAAGCGCCGGGCGGCGGAGAAGTCGTAAACGACGAGCACGCCGTCGGCGCTCAGCACGCGCGCCGCCTCGGGCAGAAAGCGGTCGAGGTCGGCGTAGTTGAGGGATCCCGCCGCGGTGATGAGGTCGAACGTGTTGCCCGCGAAGGGGATCGCCTCGGCGCGGCCGACGACGAACGCCGCGCCCGGCGCGACGGCGCGGCAGTGGGTCAGCAT
>JBAUGM010000475.1:0-10825 GCA_049679725.1 Tepidisphaeraceae bacterium | reverse complement strand
CTCCGGGTCAATGCGGGCACGCTCGCCATCGCGCAGAACGGCGCCGACGCCAGCGTCGCCAACGTCAACGGTCTGACCCTCACCGGCGGCGGGCGGCTCGACCTGGCCGACAACGATCTTCTCGTCCGCACCACCTCGACCGCCGCCGTCGAGTCGCTCGTCGCCACCGGGCGCAACGGCGGAACGTGGGACGGGGCCAACGGCATCGGCAGCTCCACCGCCCACTGGATCTACAGCCTGGGCGTCGCCAGCAACGCCGACCTCGAACTCAGCACCTACGCCGGCCACACCGCTCTCACCGGCGCCGAGACGATCGTGCGCTACACGATCGTCGGCGACGCCGACTTGAGCGGCATCGTCAACGGGCTGGACTTCCTCCTCTTCCAGTCCGGTTTCGACAACACCAGCCCCGATGCCTGGCACTTCGGCGACTTCAACTACAGCGGCATCGTCGACGCCGCCGACTTTGCGCTCTACGTCACCGGCTTCCTCAACCAGCCGAACAACGGCCCGATCCCGCCGTCGTTCTACGACGACATGACCACGTTCGCGGATGCGAACGGCATCGATCGGTCGTTGATCCCGGAGCCCGGCGGGTTTGCGCTGCTGGCGATGGGGGCGGGGATGATGATGCGGCGCACGCGCCGGCGTCGCGCCTAAGCACGTCGCTCCGAACCAGCACCCGTAGACCGTGCCAGCCGACGTCATCCCGAGAGTTTGTGAATCTATTCGTGGCACGGGTTTTCAACCCGTGTTTTCAGTTCAAGACACGGGTTGAAAACCCGTGCTACGTGATAACTTCACACACTCCGAGGGAGCTAAGGGACCGAGGGATCTCGGGTTGAGAAGTGCTCGCGAGCCCGAGATCCCTCGGAGTACCTCGGGATGACGTGCTGCGCGCTCGTCGCACATGGACGCCCGAACGCGGGCCGTGCTCGTACTCACGCCTTCGGTTTCCCGTGCGGCTTGGCGACGGGGTAGAACTCGCCCTTGTACTCGCGGTTGGGATCGTCGTCCGGCAACGGCGCGGACTCGACGGGGCCGCCTTCGAGTTTCTTGACTTGGGGTGGTGTTGCGGTCGACGTTGTGCCGCCGGGGCTTGCGATGCCCTCGAGGTTGTGCTGCAGTTCCGCTTCCACCTCGGCAAGATGCGCGGCGTCAAGACCAACTTGCGCGGCGGACGCCGCCTGGGCGTCGGCGTCCTTGCCGAAGCGGCTTAGGTCGTAGTCGTCGTCCGCTTCGTCGCCCCCGCCGAAGCCAGCGCCGATGAGCAGCCCCAGGAGCGTCGGCCAGACCCCGCCGATCAGGATCATCGCCCCGCCGGTCCAGATGGCGTAGACGATCGCAGGATGCTCCTGCCACGCGTAGCGGAAGCGCACGTGGCTGTGCTGCTGCGCGACCTTCTCCAGGTACGTGACGATCGTCTCATTCGGATCCGCCGGCGGCGCATTGCGCCCGCGCGGCGGGAGCGGCTGGTACGGGGTGATCGCGTTGAACGCGAACGCCCGATAGTCCGCCACGCGCTCGTTCGCCCGCAGCGCGAGTTGCTCGCCCGTCACAACCATCACGCCCTCGCGCTGCGGGTGCACGACGAGGTTGTCCAGCCACGGATGTCCTTCGATCGGCGCGGCGACCAGATCGCGCTCGAACGTTTCCTGCCCGAGGTGCCGCGGCACCGTCGGCTCGAGCGACGTCCACGCGAACGACAACGCCAGCCCGATCGGAATCGCGATCGCAACCCAATGCCAGCGTTTCAGGTCCCGGAGGTGCATGCCCGCTCGTCATCCTGAGGTACTCCGAAGGATCTGGTCCCGAGCGTGAGGGCCGCTCATTCCTGGCTGGATCCTTCGGAGTACCTCAGGATGACATCTTACACGCTTCGCGACTTCGACTCCGCCTCGCGAAGCAGCGCATCGGCGTTCGGGAAGCCGGCGCTGCGCGCCGCCCGCGCCGACGCCACCGCCTGCTCGTAGTTCGCTGGCGTCGACGTCAGGTGTGCGACGGCCTTGTGAAAGTGCGCCTCGCCCAATGCGTCATTGCGCGCCAGGGCGGCGTCGAACCATTGGATCGCCTCGGCGAGCTTGTCCTGCGCGAGGTAGACCCGGCCGAGCGTCGTCATGCACTGTTCGCTGTTGTTCAGGGCATCGGGGAACTGCCCCGCGGCGCTGATCGCCTGGTCGAACTCGCCCATGCCGGCGTAGAGCGTCATCAGGTCGTTGAGCGTGA
Source organism: Tepidisphaeraceae bacterium (assembly GCA_049679725.1). Classification (GTDB taxonomy): domain Bacteria; phylum Planctomycetota; class Phycisphaerae; order Tepidisphaerales; family Tepidisphaeraceae; genus DASYWJ01. Next base: position 8,599 of record JBAUGM010000475.1, on the reverse strand, counting down.
CGGAGTTGGCCGGCGAGTTGCGCAGCGAGTTGTACATCCCGATCGCGCGCTGCGACTGCTCCTGCTGCGACTGCGCGACGCGCGAGCCCAGCTCATCCGCGGGCATCTGGAACTGCGCGCCGCAGTTGGCGCATTGCGAGAAGCGCGTGCGGCCGGAGATGGGGAAGATCGGGATGAAGAAGAGCGTGAACCACTGGCGTTGGGTCTTGCCCACGATGTCGGCGCTTTGGCCGCAGTTGGGGCAGACCGTTCGCACGGGCGGCACGCCGTCGTTGCCCTGGATGCTGCGCGTGCCGAAGAGAATGATGAAGCCGCGGCGGTGCATGTGCGGGATACTTGATACCGGAACCTTGTCACCGGGGGAACTCTCCCGATGAACCGTTCGCGGTTACACTGCCGTCATGAAGTCGCTCGTCACGCCGGCGCTGTTGTTTCTCATCATCGGTTGCGCGCGCCACGAGTACGACATCGTCGAACCGCCGGAGTTCGCGGGGCACGTCGGGACCAAGGCGGACACCATCACGGTGCTCGACCCGCTCGCCTACAGGTGGCGTACGGTCGACAACCGGCTGGTCGTGCGGATCGCCAACCTCTCGAGCGAGCCGATCCAACTGCTGGGTGACGCGAGCACCGTCGTCGCGCCCAGCGGACGATCCCACCCGCTTCCCAGCCAAACGATTGCGCCGAACTCGTTCGCGAGGCTCATCCTCCCTCCGCGACCCCCCAGGGCCGGCAACTCGAGGACGACCTTCGGGGTCGGCGTGGGCGTGCGCGTCGACCGTCGCGAATTCGGCTTCCCCGACCACCCGCTCGACGACGACGACGACGCACTCGTCGAGCCTCGCTACCTCTTCGTCCAAAGCGGCGAGGCGCTCTTCTGGGACTGGGAAGGCGAGACGGACGTCCGCCTCACGTTCGTCTACCAGCGCGGGGAACAATCGTTTCGGCACGAGTTCCTGGTCCGACGGAAGCGGGTGTGAGGAAAGGCGCTCGAGTCAGGGATACACTGCGATCATGAAGCCGCTCGTCACGTCAACCCTCGTGTTTCTCGTCGTCGGTTGCGCGCGCTACGAGTTCGATATCGTCGCGCCACCGGACCTCGCGGCGCATATCGGGGCCAGGAGCGATGCCGTCACGAACCTCGACCCGCTGGTCTACCAGTGGCGCGCGGTCGACAACCGGCTCGTCGTGCGCATCTTCAACCCGACGAACGACCCGATCGAGCTGGTCGGCGAGAAGAGCACGGTCGTCTCGCCTGATGGGCAGAGTCATCCCGTGATGGGGCAGACGATCGCGCCGCAGTCGTACGCGAAGCTGATCCTCCCACCGATGCGGCCGTCGCGGGCGTACGACCCCTGGGGACCGTCGTACAGCGGAGGCGCCGGGATAGAGGTGGACGGCCGGCGGCGCGCGGGGTATCCGGTGCACGAACCGTACGCGGGCCAGCCGCGCTACCTCACCGTCTACGACGCCGATGCCTACTGGGATTGGAAGGGGGAAACGGACGTCAGGCTGATCCTCGTCTACCAGCGCGGCGACCAACCCCTCCGCCACGACTTCACGATTCACCGGAGGAAGATGTGAGAAGGTAGGGATGAAGGCGGAGGGATGAAGGATGAAAGGAGCGGATTCTTTCCGTATTGCTCATCCTTCATCCTTCCGCCTTCATCCCTACTCCCTCACCCCGGCGGCCACGTGAACGGTCGGCCCGCCAGCACGTGCAGGTGCAGGTGGAAAACGGACTGTTGCGCCCCCGGGCCGCAGTTGAAGACGGTGCGGTAGTCGGTGTGGCCCATCTGCTTCATGAGGTCCTTCGCCAGCAGGAACAACCCGCCGACCAGCTCCGCGTCGCCCGGCTGAAGGTCGTTCAGCGTCGCGATCGGCTTCTTCGGGATGACCAGCAAATGAACCGGCGCCTGCGGCTGGATGTCGTGGATGGCGATGTACCGCTCATCTTCGTGCACGATTTTGGCCGGAATCTGCTTCGCGATGATCTTGGAGAAGAGGGTTTCGGGCATACAATGATTGTCATTGGTCACTGGTCACTTGTCACTGGTCAAGGATCAGTCCCTGACCAGCGACAAGTGACCAGTGACTTTTTGACGTTTTATGTTCACCTTCCTCATCGAAACCTTCCTCCTCGCCCTGAAGAACCTGCGGCTGCACAAGCTGCGGAGCCTGCTGACGGCGCTGGGCATCATCTTCGGGGTGGCGGCGGTCATCATCATGGTGGCGATCGGCGAGGGGGCGAAGCAGGCGGCGCTCGAGCAGATCAAACAGCTTGGCGCCGACAACATCCTCGTGCGCTCCGAGCGGCCCCCGGAGAGCAACGAGGCGACGCAGCAGGCGCAGCGCGTGCTCATGTACGGGCTGACGCGCACCGACCTGCAGCGCTTGGCGACCATCCCGGGCGTGAAGAGCATCGTCCCCGTGCGCGACACGGAGCAGAAGGTCGTGCGCGGCGCCGTGCGCGCCAGCGCCAACGCCGTGGGGACGACGCCCGAACTGTTCGACGTGGTCAACCTCCGCACCAGCCGCGGCGAGCGCTTCACGCAGATCCAGTACGATCGCGGCGACGCCGTCTGCGTGCTCGGTCACGTCGTCGCTCAGCAACTGTTCCCCTTTCAGGACCCGATCGGTGAAACGGTGACCGTCGGCACGCCGGGGATGGGCGGCGTGCTCATCCTGACGGTGGTGGGCGTGCTCGAGCCGACCGGGCTCCGCGCCGGCTCCGAAGGCGCCGCCATGATGCGCCTCGATCCCGACCAGGGCTGCTACTTCCCCCTCACCCTGGCGCGCACCACCTTCGGCGACGCCATCATGCGCCGCCAGGCCGGCAGCTTCGAGCGCAAGCAGATCGAGCTGTCGGAGGTGTGGCTCCAGGCCCAGAACATGTCGGACGTCGAGCGGCTCGCCTCGATCGCCGAGAACGTCGTGAAGACGGCGCACGGCGGGCGAGACGACGTGCAGGTCAAGGCGCCCATCCAGATCCTCCGCACCGCCGAGCGCACGCAGCGCACGTTCAACTTCGTCATGGTCGCCATCGCCGCCTTCGCCCTGGTGGTGGGCGGGATCGGCATCATGAACATCATGCTCGCGACGGTCACCGAGCGCACCAAGGAGATCGGCATCCGCCGGGCGCTGGGCGCCAAGCGCCGGCACATCACGCTGCAGTTCCTCATCGAGACGACGGTCATCTCCCTCTCCGGCGGGCTGATCGGGATCCTGATCGGCGTCGGCTTCGCCAAGGCGCTGCCGTGGGTCGTTTTGAAGCTGTCCGAGCAGGTCTACCCGACCAGCGTGGCCGAGTGGTCGGTCATCGGCAGCTTCATCGTCAGCGGGATGATCGGCATCGGCTTCGGCCTCTACCCCGCCGTGATGGCGGCGCGGATGAACCCCATCGAGGCGCTGCGGCACGAGTAGCCTCTCTTAGGGTGTAACTCCTATTTGTGGCAGCATCAGCCACGCAATGGCGCATCGTGTCCGTGCGACGAGCCCGTGAGGTGCTATAATCGTGTCATGTCGTCTCCAGCCGCTCCGGCATCCATCCCCCCCTTCCCGCCGAGCGGCGCGGCTCGCGCACCAATTCCGCCGCTCCGCAATGGCGATCATCTGACCCGCGCCGAGTTTCACCGTCGCTATGAAGCGATGGGCGAAGGCGTGCGCGCGGAGCTGATCGAGGGGATCGTTTACCTGTGGAGCACGCCAAGTATGCCTTCTCCGGTCAGCCTCAGTCATCACGGCACGCCGCACCTCTACGTCGCCGGCTGGGTGACCTATTATTGCAGCAAGACACCCGGGCTGCTTCCCGGCGACAACAGCAGCGTCTTCATCGACGGCACGAACGAACCGCAGCCCGACGTGCTGCTGGGCATCCCCGAAGCCGCCGGCGGGCGGACGAGGCTCGTGGATCGCAAGGGGAAACGTTACGTCGAGGGCGCCCCCGAGCTGGTCATCGAAATCGCCGCCGGCACCGCCAGCATCGATCTCAACGCCAAGCTCACCGCCTACCAGCGCAACGGCGTGGGCGAGTACTTGGTGGTCCTGACCGAAGACCAGCGCGAGGTCCGCTGGATGTCGCTGGTCGACAACCGCTTCGAGCCGATCCCGCCCGACGCCGACGGCCTGCTCAAGAGCCGCCTCTTCCCGGGCCTATGGCTCGACGCCGCCGCGCTGCTGGGCGGCGATCTGCCCAAACTGTTAACCGCCGTCGACATCGGCTGCGCCACCGACGCCCACTGCACCTTCGCCGCCCGACTCAAACCGCCGCGCTGACGTGATCATGCAAGCATGGGCAAGACGCCCATGCCACTCAAGAGGCCGAGCACCATGCGACTCACACCCTTGCTCTTCGTCCTGTGCGTGATGGCGGCATCGAGCCACGGCACACTCGCCCAGTACGGCGGAAACAGCAACACGCGCAACCGCGACGGCAACACGTCGAACTCGAACTCGCGCAACACCCCCCGCAGTCGCGTGGAATCGACCGACCGGGAGTCGGAGGAAACCGACGAGCGCGAGGCGCGCCGCGACGCGGGACGCGAGGAGTCGGTCAACAAGGGTAAGACGCCGGGGTTGTCGGAAGGGCCGGAGGTCGTCGGCGCCGTCGACGAGAAGAACTGGGGCAAGCTCTCGCCCGAACAGCAGGCGGCGGCCGTGGCGGAGCTGAAGAAGTTCGCGGAGGACGCGAAGATGAAGGTCAACGGGGGCCTCGCGCCGCACGAGACGAAGTACTTCCTGTTCTACTCCGATCTCAAGCCCGCCGAGGCGCAGAAGTGGGCCGGGCTGCTCGACCGGATGTACGCGAAGCTCGGCAATCTGTTCGGCGTGAAGAGCGACGAGAACATCTTCCACGGCAAGGCGCTGGTCTTCGTCTTCTCCAAGGAGCAGGATTACCTCGTCTTCCAGAAGATCATGCACGAGACCGACGCCACCGGCACGGCGGGGCTGTGTCACCAGTACGGCAACGGCGACGTCCACATCGCCTTCTTCCGCCAGACGGTCGATCAGGACTTCGCCGCCGTGCTCGTGCACGAGTCGGTACACGGCTTCCTGCACCGCTACAAGAAGCCGCCGGAGGTCCCGACATGGGTGAACGAGGGATTGGCCGAGACGATCGCCGCCGACCTCGTCCCGCAGAAGGGCAAGCGGCAGGAGTTGCGGCAGTTCGCCATCGGGCAGGTCCGCGAGCACGGCGGAGTGGGGTCGACGTTCTTCACCACCGACCGGCTCGAACCGTGGCAGTACCCCGTCGCCGCCACCCTGGCGGAGTTCATGATCAAGGCGAACAAGAAGAACTACGTCGCGTTCATCGACGGCATCAAGGATGGCATGAAGTGGCAGGATGCGCTGACCCAGAAGTACGGCGCCCCCCTCGACCGGCTCATCGAGGCCTACGGCGCGGAATACAACATCCGCGGCATGGGCGGCCCCAACCAGCAACCCGACCCCCGCCGCGCCCAGGAGCCCAACCGCGACCGGGAGGAAGAGGAACGGCGGAAGGAGCGGGAATGATATTCCTGCCCCCTACTTCCCAGGACTCGCGCATTCTTCCGATGAACGTCGCAGCGTTCCAGGCGTAGCGCGAGTTACGTCATCCTGAAGCGAGTTTTACGAGCTGAAGGATCTCGGGGGCGACGAGCGCTCTCCGGACCCGAGATCCCTCAGGTCGCCAAGGCTCCCATCGGGATGACGTACGACGGCGTGCGACATTCGTGAAAAACGTCGAACATCCGTGAACATCCGTGCGCGGGGAGGGGTCTGTCCCCTTGCATTTCCCGCCTCCCGCGCCTACATTTCTCCGTCCCGCATGGCCGCGACGCGCGGCCACGGACCCTAATATGACCGGCCCGCTGGTCTTACGACTGGTTGCCTGGTGTCTAGGAGCCACCGCTGATGTCGATCACCGCCGAAACCAAGACGCAGATTCTCTCCGATTTCAAAATCCACGAGAAGGACACGGGTTCGCCCGAGGTTCAGATCGCCCTGCTGACCTCGCGGATTACCGAGCTGACCGAGCACCTCAAGACGCACAAGAAGGATCACTCCTCGCGCCGCGGGCTGCTCAAGATGGTCGGGAAGCGCAACAGCCTGCTGAAGTACCTCACGCGCGAGGACCGCACGCGATACCAGCAGATCATCGGAAAGCTCGGGCTGCGTAAGTAAACCAGCGTCGATGCAGGGCACGGTCAGCCGTGCCCTGCTGTGTTTTACGGCCCGCCAGATTCGCCCAACCCCATTGGCCTCGGTTGACGCGGGACTGACGATGCCTGCCGTGCCACAAGCTCGGGGAGCGTTCAGCGATCAGCTTTCAGCCATCAGCCAGAGAGATGCATTGCCTTTGTCTGGCTGACCGCTGATAGCTGATCGCTGACCGCTTCCCCCGTGGCTCAACCCCTCGAGGCCATCAAGGAAACTCCATGCAAGCCATCCGAGTCGAGCGCCAAATCGGCGGCAAGACGTTATCGATCGAAACGGGCTCCTACGCGAAACTCGCCGACGGGTCCGTGACCGTGCAGTACGGCGACACCGTCGTGTTCGGCGCCGTCGTCCGCGCCAACCCGCGCGAGGGGATCGACTTCTTCCCCCTCCAGGTCGACTACCGCGAGCGCCGCGCCGCCGCCGGCAAGTTCCCCGGCGGGTTCATGAAGCGCGAAGGCCGCCCCACGACCAAGGAAATCCTCACCGCCCGCCTCATCGACCGCCCGCTGCGTCCGCTGTTCCCCAAGGGGTTCATGGACGAGGTGCAGGTCCACCTCAACGTCCTTGCCTTCGACGGTGAGAACGATCCCGACATCCTCGCCGGCGCTGCCGCTTCAGCGGCGATCGCCCTCTCCGACATCCCCTTCCTCACCCCCATCGCCCACGTCCGCATCGGGCGCATCGAGGGGCAGCTCGTCGTCAACCCGACCGTCCAGCAGATCGAGTACAGCGACTTCGACCTCGTCGTCGCCGGCACGAAGAACTACGTGAACATGCTCGAGCTGGGCGGCCGCGAGGCGAAGGAAGACGAGGTCGCCGACGCGATCGAGTTCGGTCACAACGTGATCAAGGAGATCACGTCGATGATCGAAGAGCTGGCGGCCAAGGCGCCGAAGGAGAAGGTCGGCGACATCAAGCAGCCCGAGCCCGGGTTCGTCGATGCCGTCCGCGCCCGCGTCGCCGACAAGATTCGCGAGGTCAAGGGCAAGGCCGGTAAGGGCGACCGGTCGGATGCCGTCAAGAAGATCCAGGAAGACCTGCTGACCGAGATGGCTCCACCGGTCACCGACCCCAACGCCAGCTACATGGCGATCCTGACGCAGAAGGCCGACGCCAAGAAGATCCGCGCCGTGTTCGGCGAGATCGAGGAGCAGGTGACCCGCGAGGCGATCCTCGCCGGCGTTCGCCCCGACGGCCGCGACTTCCACTCCATCCGTCCGATCAGCGCCGAGGTCGGCGTCCTCCCGCGCGTGCACGGCTCGGCTGTCTTCACCCGCGGCGAGACGCAGTCGATGACCACCGTCACGCTCGGCACCAGCTCCGACGAGCAGCTCGTCGACGGGCTGACCGAAGAGTACAACCAGAAGTTCATGCTTCACTACTACTTCCCGTCCTACTCGGTCGGTGAAGTCCGCCCGATCCGCGGCCCGGGTCGTCGCGAGATCGGCCACGGCGCGCTGGCCGAGCGGTCGCTCATCGCGGTGCTCCCCAGCGTCGATCAGTTCCCCTACACCGTCCGCGTGATCAGCGACATCCTCGAGTCCAACGGCTCTTCGTCGATGGCCTCGGCCTGCGCCGGCACGCTGGCGCTGATGGACGCGGGCGTCCCGATCACCAAGCCCGTCGCGGGCATCTCCGTCGGGTTGGTTCAGGAAGGCGAGAAGTACGAACTGCTCACCGACATCATCGGCGAGGAAGATCACTTCGGCGACATGGACTTCAAGGTCTGCGGCACGACGGACGGCATCACCGCCATCCAGCTCGACATCAAGACCGAGGGCATCACCCACAAGATCATCCGTGACACCCTCCACCGCGCGAAGGAAGCGCGGCTGAAGATCCTGGAGATCATGAAGGGCGCGATCGCCGCCCCGCGACCGGAGATCAGCAAGTGGGCCCCGCGCCTGCTCACGATCAAGATCGACCCCGAGAAGATCGGCAAGATCATCGGCCCGGGCGGCAAGAACATCAAAGCCCTGCAGGCCGACACCGGCGCCAACATCGACATCGAGGACGACGGCACGGTGTACATCTCGTCGGTGGACAGCGCCAGCGCGGAGCGCTGCCGCGACATCATCGAGGCGATGACCGCCGAGGTGAAGGTCGGCAAGATCTACAACGGCCGCGTCGTGTCCATCAAGGACTTCGGCGCCTTCATCGAGATCGCGCCGGAAACCGACGGCCTTTGCCACGTGTCGGAGTTGAGCGACAAGTATGTCGATCGCGTGACGGACTTCGTCAACATGGGCGACGAAGTGAAAGTGAAAGTGCTGTTGATCGACGACCAGGGCCGCATCAAGCTGTCGCGCAAGGCGGCGATGGCGGAACTGGGCGAGAGCGACCCCGAACCCGTCGGCGCCCCCGCCGGCGACCGCAACGAAGGCGGCCAGGGCAGTGG
>JBAUGM010000474.1:0-4107 GCA_049679725.1 Tepidisphaeraceae bacterium | reverse complement strand
GGCGGAAGGTTGTGGTCGTACAGGATGCCGTCGATCCCGCCGTCATCGGACATCGCGGCGCTCGTGATGGCCATCCGGACCGGCGCGTTGGCCGCCGGGTACGTCGCGTCGTAGTTGTCGAGCAGGTCCGCCAGGACCGCCTTCACGTAGTCCTGCACCGCCTTGCTCCTGGGGTCGAGGTAGAGCTGCTTCTGGTACTTGATGACCGGCAGGTACACGTCGGCCCCGTTCTGCTTGATCTTGACGAGGCTGTTCACGCGAAACGGGTTGACCCACGCGTGCAGCTCGAGGCCGGCCTCGTCACAGGCATTGATCCACTCGCTCAAGGGGTCGTAGGTCGGGGCAGTCCGGGTGTCGGGGTCGTGCGTGTTGTTGAGCGGCTCGGCCCAGGGTTCGGGGTAGTACGGATCTTTCAGGTTCGTCTTTCGGTAGATGCGATCGCCGAACGCGCGGACCTGGAGGATCATGACGTTGCAGTTGAGGTCCTTCGCGCGGCTGACGATCGCGTTGATCTCATCGGTCTGCACGCGACGGTGCAGCCCGGGCCGGGAGGGCCATTCGAGGTTGTAGGCGGTCGGGACGAAGATCGCGCGGAACTCGGGCTCCGGCAGCGCCGGATCCCCGAAGATGGATGGCGCGCCCGCCGTGCGTGCCGATTTCCCGGCGCACCCGAACGCAAACAACGCCAGGCCGGACCAGGCGCAGATCCAGGCGCAAATCATCGTCCAACGCCAGACGCGCGGAGCATGTCGGTGTCGCATCGTTTTGTTCCCGAAAGACGTGGCAAACGTTACCCAACGTTCGCAGCGGCAAACGCGATGCTATCCGCGCCGGGTGGGCGGAGTGAAACATTTCGCTGGTGGGCGACAAGCTGCCTTGCCCCTCTCCCGGTCCGCCGCAACGTTTTCGCGCACTAGAGACGGTACTGCGGGATCTTCAGCAATTCCCCGTCTTTCATCGCCGACTGGTGCGCCACGATGCCGCTTGCCGTCATGTTCAGCGCCTGGCAGATGTCGACGAGCGGCTTGCGATCCTGCAGAATCGCGTGGACGAACTCGTTCGTCAGGTGCCCGTGCGATCCGCCGTGACCGCCCGCTTCGACGCCCGGCGGGAGCGGCGGGCGCTTCGTGTCGGGCAGGCGCTTCTCCAGCCCCGCGTACTTGCCGCCGTAGACGCTTCCCTTCTGCCCGCGGATTCTGCCCATCTCCCCGCCGGCGCCGGGCGTGTCCCAACTCACCGCCATGCGCGCCGTCCCGCCCTCGCTCGTGCGGAACATCGCGATCTCCGTCCCGAACGGGTTCTGGTACGGGTTGTTCCCCGGCATCAGGTGCGAGACGACGCTCGGCATGCCCATGCACGACACCTCGGTGAAGCTCCCGTCCGTCACGCTCACGTAGTACGCGTTCGAGTGCGTCGGGTACCACTGCGGCGGCAACCCGACGCGCCAGCCCTTGTACGAGTCGATCGGCGTGTCCATGTAGTGGTAGTATTCGCCCTCGGCGTACACGAGCCGCCCGAGCCCGCCGGCGTTGTAGATTGTGCGCATCGCGTGCAAATCATCGTGGTAGCTTGACGTCTCGAACATCATGTACTTCTGGCCCTTCGCCCGCTTCACCGCTTCGAAGAGCTGATCGGCCTCCTCGAGCGATCCGAAGCACGCGGGGACGGCGCTGGCGACGTGCTTGCCGTGCTTGAGCACCTCGATGCAGTGCTTCGCGTGGTTCGGCGCATCGGTGGCGACGAAGATCGCTTCGATCTTGTCATCCTTCACCATCTCTTCCAGCGACGGGTACGTCTTCGCGCACCGTGCGGCCTTGGCAAGCCCCGTGCACCGGTCGGGAACGAGATCGCTCACCGCCACGATGTCGACGTTGGGATGATCCTGAAATCCGAACGCCGCCGCGAACTTGCAGACGCCGTAGCCGACGAGGCCGACGCGGATCTTGCGGTCGGAGATCGGCTTCCAGCCCTTCGATGCATCGGGGGTCGTCGCCTGCTTCTCGAACCCCTGGATCGGTTGCTCGGCGCCGCGCGCAAGCGAAGTCGCGCCGAGCGTCAGCGCGCCGATGCCGAGGGCTTGAAGGACGGATCGTCGTGTCGCGTCGGTTTCCATGTGGCGTGTTCCTCCGGATGGGGTGTATTCAACGGATCAGAGATTGGTATTACACCCGTCCGCGGGCTCGCGTTGTGGGTCCCACGCTGACAATCACCCCGATGTGTCCCGCTCCCCGAACCGCAGGGCGAACAGTTCGGCGTCCTTCATGACGAACCGCAGCCGGACCGTCGTCCCCGCGAGCTTGCCGATGCCCCCGCCCTTCCAGTTCACCGCCCGCTCGAGCTCGTTGCCGATCACTTCCGCGCAGTCGTCCAACGTGAAGCCCGGGATCGGCTTGCCGGCCTCGTCCTGCACCTCGACGCGAATGCCGCCCGGCGCGGACGTGGCGAAGTTCAGCAGCAGTTGGGAGCCTTTGAACTTGAGCGGCCGCGTGAGCATCTCGCCGCCCTCGTACGGCGCGTGCACCGACGCGAAGCCGTCGAGCCGCAGGCTGTAACGGCGAAGGTGCGACGTGGGCTGGCCGTAGTTCTGGTTGACGTAGACGCTCATCTCCGTCGGCCCGGTCTGCACGACGCCCAGGGCCGGGTAGTTCGTGCGGCTCGTCCAGTTCTCGTAGCCGATGCCGGGCGCGACGAACGCGGTCATGAACGTCCGCTGGTACGCGCCCCCGCCGCGGCTGGTCATGAAGACGGCATCGGACGTGTCGTTGAAGTACTTCGGATTGACCCTGGTCGCCTCCGCCTGCTGCGTGGTGAGCACCCGGCGTTTGATCATGAACCGCGCGGCCGTTGAGACGTACAAGTGCGGCGCACGGAAGTACGGATGCGTCTGGTTGGTGTAGAGCTCCTCGACCGGCGCCGTCTTGCCGTCCGCGCCCTCGTACTCCATCAGTGTCGGGTTGGTCCAGGTGAGGAAGTCATCGCTCTCGACGCGGGCGATGCGGCGCTTCTTGTCCTGATAGACGCGGTAATAGAGCAGGTACTTGCCCTCGGCCTCGGACCAGAACGGGACGTTCTGCGAATCGAAGACGAACGACTTCTGAACGTGCTCCTTCGTCAACACCGGCTCGTCGCGCATCTTTCGCCAGTGGATCCCGTCCGGGGAGGCATAGGCGACGAGGCCGGTATCGTGGTAACCGCCGACGGCCTTATAGCGCTGGTCGGGCGCCGTGCCGGGGCGCGCATCGATGAAGGGGGAGAAGTTGTGCGTCACCGGCGATGCGTCGGCGAGGACGATGTTGTTCGTCTCGTGTTCGCCGCGGGGGAAGAGGTCGAGCGACGGCTTCGTCCACGTGATCCCGTCGAGCGACTCGGCGTAGCACGTGACCTGATTCCTATCCTGATCCCCGCCCGCCGCGTCGGCCTTCCCGCGGTAGTACATCTGGTACTTGTCCGGCGACTTGATGACGGTTGCGTACGCGCAGTACGGCCCTTCCCACGGCGCGTCGAACGCGAGCACGCGCCCCCGGTCGACCGGGCGATGCAAACGCAGTTCGGTGCGGTCGAGCTTCTCGATCAGGAGCCGGTCGATGAACAACTCGCGCCGCGAGCCGATGTCGATGGCCGCCTGCGGCTCGGCAGCGCGGGCGGGGGAGCACGCCCATGCGAGGCAGATCGCGAGGAACAGCGAGGGTGATTTCATGCTCCTGGAACTCCCGAGAAAACGACGTCGACAATGCACCTTGCTGTCGGACAGGTTAGCATGCCAAGCGGACGACAGAGGCAGGATCATCCTCGAAAAAGTCCGCCGGTGTACTAACGTCGGGCGGGTCAACGTCGTCATCAGATCATGCGGAAGTTGTTCGGACAGCCCATTCGCGAACCCGGGAGAACAGAATGTTCGTCCGACACGTCAACTCGGAAGCGGCCCGTTTCAGCGCCGCGGCGAGCGTCGTCTTCACGTTGCTGCTCGTTGACGTAGTGCGGGCATCGACGCCAGTGGCGCCTGCGACGACGAAACCCGCGGCCTCAGCGGCGGCCGACGCGAACTGGCCGCAGTGGCGCGGGCCGCTGGGGAGTGGGGTCGCGCCGCTGGCTGACCCGCCCACGACC
>JBAUGM010000473.1:0-3290 GCA_049679725.1 Tepidisphaeraceae bacterium | reverse complement strand
ATCGCCGGCGGCGTGCCCGTCGCCTGCGGAACCTGCGGGCTGGCCGGTGCGCCGGTAGACTGCGCGGCGGTGTTCGGCACCTCGGCCGTCTCGGTCGCCGGCTTGGCGAGCAGGTTCAGTATGACCGCGAGCACGATGAAGATGCCGAAGACGATGCTGGTGGCCCACGTGAGGACGTCGCCGGTCTTGGAGCCGAACGCCGTGTTCCCACCCGCGCCGCCGAACGCGCTGGCCAGCCCGCCGCCGCGGCCCTTCTGGATCAGGATCAGGAGGATCAGGAACACGCTGACGATGATGAACAGCGTGATCGAGGTGTACTTCAGGAAGTCGTCCATACCAGCTCCGGTTGCGTCGTCGGTGTCGTCGTTTACTTCATGCTGAGCCGCGGCTTCGCGGCGTTGCAAATCGCCAGGAAGCTCTCGGCCTTGAGCGCCGCGCCGCCGATCAGTCCGCCATCGACGTCGTGCCGTCGCAGCAGGCCCGCGGCGTTCTCCGGCTTCATGCTGCCGCCGTAGATGATCCGTACGCGGCTCGCGAAGTCCGCGTTCCACTTTTGCTCGATGTAATCGCGAATGTGCAGGTGCATTTCCTGCGCCTGGTCGTCCGTGGCGTTGCGGCCGGTGCCGATCGCCCAGACGGGTTCGTACGCGATCACCAGCCGGCTCGGGTCATCCATCTTCTCGGGATTCAGCTCGTCCATCTGGATGTCCACGACGGTGAACGTCTTGCCGCTGTCGCGCTCGGCGAGCTTCTCGCCAACGCAGTGGACGAGGGTCATCCCGCTGCCGTAGATGGCCGCCGCCTTTCGACCGATGAGGTCGGGCGATTCGTGCAGGATGTGACGCCGCTCGCTGTGCCCGGTCAGGCAGAACTGAACGCCGATGTCCTTCAGCATCGACGGGCAGATCTCGCCCGTGAATGCGCCGAAGTCCTCGTCGTACGCATCCTGCGCGCCGAGGAGAACTTTCGAGCCGGCGAGAAATTTGCTGACGCGATCGAGGTACACGAACGGCGGGGCGATGCCGACGTCGATCCCGTCCGGCGCACCGGCCGCGACGGCCTTGGCCAACTCGGCGGCCGAGGCCTTGGTCGTGTTCATCTTCCAGTTGCCGGCGACGAAGGGGATGCGACTCATTCGACGAATCTTTCTTCTCGATACTCAAAGCCGACGCAAAGATCACAAAGAACACAGAGGCCGCAAAGAAGAGAAATCACAACCTGATTCTTGTTTCTTTGTGATCTTTGCGTTCTTCGCGATCTTTGCGTGATGTATTCACGCGCTTGCCAGCTCCGCAGACTCGGCGAATTCGCGCTTGTGGACTGCCGCGATCACGCGCAGCTGAACCATCAGCTCTTTGAACATCTCTGGCAAGAGCGCCTGCGGGCCGTCGCACTGCGCCTCGGCCGGATTGTAGTGGACCTCGACGATGATCCCGTGCGCGCCCGCGCCCATGCCCGCCAGCGCCAGGGCGGCGACGTAGTCGCGCTTCCCGGCGGCGTGACTTGGGTCGACGATGATCGGCAGGTGCGACCACTGCCGCACGACCGGCACGGAGCTGATATCCATCGTGTAACGGATCGAGTCCTCGAACGTCTTGATGCCGCGCTCGCAGAGGATCACGTCGCGGTTGCCCTGGCTGAGGACGTACTCGGCGCTGAGCAGCCAGTCTTTGACGGTGGCTGCAAGACCGCGCTTGAGGACGACCGGCTTGCGCGTCTTGCCGACCTCGCGGAGGAGGTCGAAGTTCTGCATGTTGCGGGCGCCGATCTGGAACGAGTCGGTGTAGCGCTCGATCAGCTCGACCTGGCGCGTGTCCATCACCTCGGTGCAGATCGGCATGCCGAGCTCGTCGCCGCAGGCACGCATCCACTTCAGTGCGGTCTCGCCGTGACCCTGGAAGGAGTACGGGCTCGTGCGAGGCTTGAACGCGCCGCCGCGGAGGACCGTCGCGCCGCCGTCACGGACGTGGCGGGCGATCTTGTTGAGCATCTGCTCGTTCTCGACGGCGCACGGCCCGGCGATGCACATCGCGTGCGGCCCGCCGACTTTCACCGCGGGCGTGCTCTTCCCGCCGATCTCGATGATCGAATCGTCCTCGTGAAACTCGCGGCTGGCGAGCTTGTACGGCTTCATGATGGGGACGACTTTTTCGACGCCGTCGAGGCTGGCGAGGTGGTTGACGTCGAGGCCCGCCTCCTCGCCCATGGCGCCAAGGACGGTGCGGAACTTGCCCTGCGACAGGTGGGGGGTGCACCCCATCCGTTCGATCTCGCCGCGCACGCGGTCGATGCTCACCTGGCTGGCCCCTGGGCTCATGACGATGATCACTGGACGTAACTCCTGACGGCGAAACAACAAACGGCAAGTACGGAAACGGCCCGGACCGGGGAAAGTCGCGTAGTGTAGTAGAATCCCGCGTTTCAGACAAGCGGACGGAGGTAGGCACCCATGCGCGCTAAACCCCGTTTAGCGGCCCCGCTTGCGGGGCGCGGCCAGTGGGCTTCGTCCGGGTGTATCCGCGGCCCTGTCCCAGGTGTTAAAATGTGCCGCATATGCTGAATCAAGTCGGAATGCCGCCCCCGTCCCGCAACGTTCAACGCCGCCGGGCGGACGTCGAGGCCGAGATGGAGGCCCGGGGCGAGGGACCGACGCCTGCCGGCAACCAGCTTCTGGTATCGATCATTGCCTTTGGGGTTGTCGTGATCGTAGGGTTGCTGGTGGGTTGGCTGGTGTTCTAAATCGAGAAGCGCGGGCCCGGGCGTTGGTGAAGGGCGAGTCTGATGTGAGGAGCGCCGCACGATGAGAAACCAGATCGGCATCCCACCGCTGGAGCGTGAGGTTGACGCCGGCCCCGTGCCGCCGCCGACGCTGGGCACGACCGCGCCGAGGGTCACGCGCCGACGCCACCACGCCGGGATGGACGGCGGTGTCGAAGAGGCGGCTCGTCACGACGACCTGCCGGACGTTGGGGGATATGACAGGCCGATCACCGAGCGCGACACGAACGTCGGGCTTTACGTGGGCATCACGATCGGCGTGTTCGCGATCATCATCGCGGCGATGGTGGTGGCGGCGTTCTTCTGAGCAACCGCAAAACCCGCCGCGAGCGGCGGGGCTAACTGCGCGCCAAAACTCGGCGCACGAATCTCGAACACCTTCCGCTTGTCATCCTGAGCAATACTGTCCGGAACTCTGACGCTCAATAGCGTATTCATGCGCTTGCGCGTCATCCGCGTTTGTGCTCCACTGCCGGCGTGAGCGAGCGGGCGACGACAACGCGGAAGGATGC
>JBAUGM010000472.1:0-13844 GCA_049679725.1 Tepidisphaeraceae bacterium | reverse complement strand
GGCTTACTTCGATAAGCCGAACAGAATCTCGGCGCTGCGGAGGGTGTTTTTGAGGAGCATGGCCACCGTCGTGGGTCCCACGCCGCCCGGAACGGGGGTGATGTGCCCCGCCCGCTCTTTGACGGCTTCGAAATCGACGTCTCCCACCGTCTTCTTCGTCCCGTCCGCCAGCGTGATGCGGTTGATGCCCACATCAATCACCACCGCCCCCTCGCGCACGTGATCGGCCGAGATCAACCCCGCCTTGCCCACCGCGACAACCAGGATCTCCGCCCGGCGGGTGTGCTCGCGCAAATCCTTCGTCGCGATGTGACAGAGGCTGACCGTCGCCATCTGCTCGGTGAGCAGGAGCGACACCGGCTTGCCGACGATCTGGCTTGCGCCGACGACTGTCGCCTCGGCGCCCCGGATCTGCGCGCCGGTCGACTTGATCAATTCGATCACGCTCAGCGCGGTGCAGGGCGCGATGACGGTGTGGCCGTAGACGACGTACCCGATGTTCGCGGGGTTCACGCCTTCGACGTCTTTCACCACGTCGATCTCATACTGCAGCCGCGGCGCATCCAGGTGGTCCGGGAGCGGCAGGTGCATCATGATGCCGGTCACGCCCGGGTCATCGTTCAGCCGGCGGATCTCGCGCTTCACGTCCTTTTGCGTCGCGCTCTCGGGCAGCTTCACGAGGTCATACCCGATGCCCAGCGCCCGGCACGCATCGCCTTGCCGCTGCGCGTAAAGCTCACCCGCCGACGTGGCGCCGACGAGGATGGCGACGAGGTGCACGGGCTTGGGCAGCGCGCGGACGCGCACGGCGACATCCTGCTTGATGCGCTCGGCGAGGGCGAGCCCGTCGATGATCTTCGCGGCCATGCGGGGCGGGATTATACGGGGCGCGCATACAACGTGCGAACGCGGGCCTGCTGGGGCGCGTCCCTGTCATCGTGTCGACGTGAAAGGATGACGCAGAGAAAGGCAAACGGCGGAGTCGCGAAGGCGCGGAGAACGGACGCGGAAGGAAGAGGCCAACTACAGCATTGTGCTCTCCGCGTCCTTCCTCCGCGTCTCCGAAGCATCTGGCTTCACCGACGGATCGGCCAGATCCTTCGGAGTACCTCAGGATGACAACGTTCGAGAATCGTGCGCTCCCATGTTAGAAGTCGCCACTCTTTCCGTGGTCCATGCTCTTCAAGAAATGCACGGGTTGAAAACCCGCGCCACGAACTTCTTCGACACGCTCTCCGATCTTTGATCGGTATTACGTGATCACCAGCGTTGGCGCGCCGGCCGCCTCGTCGGAGGCGAAAATCGTCCACGCGTTCGTCACGTTCGGGTTCTTCAGCACGAGCGTGACGATGTTTCGTCCCGCGGCCTTCTCGGCCTGCAGGAGGCTCGTCAGGTCGACTTCGTACGTCGCGTTCGTCGTGCCGCTGACCGTCACCGAGCCGCGCACCGTCGAGCCGGCGGAGGGTTTGTTGTTCCACGTCAGCCCGCCCTCGGTCCACGCGTCGTTGCTGGCGTAGTGGACGTTTGTCACGACGTTCGCGTTCGAGTTGTCGCTCAGGCGGGCGGTGAGGCGCAGCTTGGCGGAGGCGATCGAGCCGACGCTGCTGAGGTCGAACTTGAGGTAGCCCTCGCGCGTGTTGGCGGCGCTGTTGCCGGAGCGCTTGACGAGGATTTGCTGGTCGTTGCCGAAGTTCTGCGACGCGAACGATCCGCCGCGGACGTAGCTGGCGGTGTTCGTGCCGATGTTCGTCGACGCGCCGACCTGCGTGAACTTGATCCAGTCGACGCCGGCCACGGTGCCGTTGCTCGCCACCTGATCGAAGGCGAGGCGGAACGTGTGCTTGCCCGCGGTGAGCCCGAGCGTCTTGCTGACGGTGGTGAAGGCGCTGAAGTTGTTCGTGTCGGGAACGGTGAAGCTGGTCGCGTGGACGCCGTCCACCTCCGCGTGAACCTTGGCGTTCGGATCGGCCTGGCTGACGCGGAAGTCGACCTTGTAGTTGCCCGCCTGGGCGACGTTGATCGTGTACTCGACCCACTCGCCGGCAAAGGTGTCGCCGAGGCGATACTGGTTGGTGGTGCCGTTGATCAGCTTGACGTCGAACCCGCCGTGCTCGCCCGACCGGTAGCCGCCGCCGGTGTTGACCAGCGGCGTGGTGTCGTTGAACGCGTAGCCCTGCTTGCCGTTGTCGTAGTCCTCGGCCTGAATCGTGATCGGCGTGGCGCCGACGGCGAAGGGGTTGCCGGTGGCGTTGAAGTTCCACTGATGGCCGATGACGAAGCCGCGCTTCATCTGCTCCAGATCGCCGTTGAAGACGTCCAGGTCGAGCCGCGCGCTGCTGACGCCCAGGGCGATGCCGTCGCCATTGCTGGTGTATTGCCAGAAGTCCCACGAGCTGTGGGATGCCGCGCCGCCGATGGGAACGTTCCACACGCCATAGGGGTTGGCGAAGCCGCCGGGCGTTTCGGGCTGGTCGGTTTGCGGGTTGACGAGGTTCGCGTTTCCGCCGTTCCAGCGCGCGATCCACAGATCGTGCTCGGCCGCGAGCGACGCGTCGACCAGATTGGTGGCGTAGTTGGTGTTGGCGTAGATGATCGGCTCGACACCGGACAGCCGCTTGAACTCGCCGATGAAGTCGGTCCACCACTGCGAGAGCGTCGCCTTCCCGAGCGTCGCGCCGTCCTCCGCATCGAGCACCGGCCGAAGGTACCCCTCCTTGATGTAATCCTTGGCGGCGTTGTAGAAGCGGTTGGCATCGGTGACCGGATCGGTGTAAACGCCCGCGTCCCCATCCCCCAGCGGCAGCGCCCGGTGGTACGGCCCCGTGATCACCCCCGCCGCCTTGGCGTTGGCCATGTTCGTGTGGAAGTTCGGATCGAGCGCGAGCGTCGTGCGACTCGAGCGGACGAAGGCGAACTCCTTGTTGTTGCTGCGCAGGGTCTGCCAGTTGATCGCCCCCTGGAAGACGGAGACGTCGACGCCTTCGACGCGCATGAACAGGCGCGACTCGAGGGGTTCGAAGTCGACGACGTGGGTAACGGATTCCGCTTGCCGCTGATCGTGTTGCTGGGTCATGAGAAGGTGCCCGCCGATGGTGTGAGTCCCCGTCCGCACCCGCCGCGATGGCGGGTGACCGGAGGCAATTATCGGCAATGATAATAACGGGTGCAAGGGGAAATGGGATCGGAAAAGCGGAGCGGTTAGGCGATACGCTTCTCGCCGAAGTTCACCTTCGTCGCGATCGTGCCGGGGAAGAGCGAGACGGCGCGGTACCCGGCCGCGGGCGACGTGCGGCGGTAGCCTGTCTGCTGCACCACGCGGATCTGATGCGTCCCGCCCGCGAGTGTCCCGATCGCGTAACGTCCCGTGGCGTCAGTCAGGACGCTCGTTTCGTCGTCGTCGAGAACGCCATCGCCGTCGGCGTCGACGAACACGCGCCACGCCGACAGCCCCGGCTCCGCCGCGTCCTTGCCGCCGTCCTTGTTGGCGTCCATGAAGACGGTGCCGGTGATCAGGACGTTGCGCGTGACGCCGAAGTGGCGGGTGACGGAACCGCCGATGGGGACGACGACTTTGTACGCGAGATTCGTCGTCGCGCGCCACCCGTCGACCGGCGTTACGCGGACCCAATACGCGCCCGCGGGAAGGTCCGCGAATGTGTAGCGTCCCGACACGCTCGTGCGGGTTTGCGATTCGTTCTTGTCGCAGATGCCGTCGTTGTCCCGGTCGATGAAGAGGCGGAAGCCGGCTTTGCCGTAGTCGCCTGCCCCACGGGCGCCATCAGCAATCACGTCCGAGAAGACGTTGCCGGCGACGTTTGCGGAATCGAGAAAACGCGCCAAAACTGGGGTGGTCCCGCCTGCCTGAACGACGGCGGTCCCCGATATCACAACCCCTCCGTCAGGTTGAACGAGTATGGTCCCGGCGGTATCAGCATATTCTCCGGCTCCGGCGGAGATAGAACCAGGAGGGAGCGGCTGGTTCGGACCAAAGTCGGTGGATTGCCATCCCCCATTTCCAAAGGTTGCATCCGGGGCGATCGCGCCGTTTTGGAAGATGAACCGCGCCTGCAGCCAGTTCTTTCCGTCGTTCGCGATGACGACGACGTCTTGCGCCGGAGTGACGGCCAAGTCGATCGTCCTCCTAGCGTCCTGTCCTTCCTCAACGTGCAGCGTCGCTCGCGCACGGGGAACACCCGTGGTGGGTTCGTACTGCGCAAGGCGAACGCGCTCGAATTCGCGGTAGCCCACGAGGATCGAACCGTCGGGCGCGAGTGCAAGGTCGGCATTGTGCCACCCCTCGTCGTTGATTCCTGCGAACGTCCGATCCAAATCACCAGACGGCGTGAATCGAACCACGGTGTAAGCATAGCGGTAATTCGATTGGCGAATGATTTGGGATCGACCGCCGACGAGGATTGCACCATCGGGCTGGAGCGCAATGTCTTCCGCGTGATCGTCGAAGCCGAAGACGTCAAAGGAGACGCGGCCCGTGCGAACGCCGTTCGCGGAACGGCTTCCGAAACTCGTGTCAGTCGACCCGTCGGAGTTGTATCGATGCAATACGAAGTCGGGCCCGCCCTCATAACGGGTGCCTGCTGCAAGGATCCGGCCATCGGGCTGAATGGTCAGCGTGGTGCAGAAGGATGCGGCGTGGTCGCCGAGCTCCACGATGTACCCACCGGTCCCAAACGTTAAGTCGGGGGTTCCATCGGCGTTGTACCTCGCAAGCGCAAACCGCTGCGTTGAACTCGGGCGCACCGCAACCCATCCACCGGCCACAATCTTCCCGTCCGGTTGGATTGCCACCGCGGAAAGCCCGTGATCGTACAGGTCCACATGATCCGCAAAGGTTGTCACGACTCGGCCGTTCATGCCGAACGACGCGTCGCGGGTTCCGTTAGCCATGAATCGGACGAATTCGACGTTCTCCGAAACAAAGGAGAAGGATGAATGCGCCATCGCCAGGATACGGCCGTCCTCATAGATCGTGGTCGCGGTTATGCCGAAGACACCTGCGTAGGTCACACCGGATGATCCAAATGCCGGATCGAGGGATGCTGAAGAGAAAAGCGCGCGACGCTCAAGCGTCTCGACGAACGCGTGCGTTTGATTTGAAGAAACCGATCGGCTGACGCTCCGCCCCATTGGATTCACCCTCACTGCCCTGTGGAAGACTCGAACGCTGGCGGATGGTATCAAGGCGGCGTCAAGACTGCACCTTTTGCTCGCGCAACCGCCGACAACATCGCTCGGCGGCGCTATGGTTGGGGGTTGGTGACGTGGTTCTTTGACAATCGAAGAGGCGACGTTCTTCGCGCGAAGGTGTTGCGACGATGCGTCAGGTCATAGCCGCAGGCGGCAGCCGCGGTCTTCGATGCCCGAAGATGCCCGAAAATGCCCGGTCGCGGCGGATATCGCGCGTCCACTGGTCCCGGCCGCTTCCGAAAACTTCCGAAAACTTCCGATCCCGGCCGACATTCGCGACAGGCTGACGGGGTTGCCTCGCAGAGCGGATGCGATGGAAGCGCCAGCGGGGGATTCGACGAAACGAAGCCAATCGAAGCCAACGCAAACGTGAGCCAGCGAGCTGGAATCGAGGAAATGTTCCATCGCCGGGCGCGCGCCGGCGACGAAACGAAGCCATTCGACGAAGAACCCCGCCCTCATTCAGCCGTGACGATTTGCAACCCCATCGGCTCGAAGCGGCGAAAGTCGTCCGCGTTCTCGGTCGCCAGCCGGGCGCCCAGGCGAAGGCAACTGGCGGCGATCAGGCAATCGGTCAAGCTTCCTTTCCGGCGACCACCAGCGTTGAAAAGCTCAGCGGCCCGGGCGGCATCCACCGCGAGGAGCGGTTCGGGGTTCGGCAATAGCTCGCTTGCCGAAGCCGCATCCTCGCTCGCGAGTGGTCCACACAGAAACTCTGCCCAGGCGATCGCGCTGATTCCAACGTCCTCTCCCGCACTGACCCACCCGCGGAGTTGGCGGTTGAACGTTGTGTCCGTTCTCAATGCTCGGATGAGAAAGTTGGTATCCAGCGAGAATCATTCGCGGGGACCGAATGCCTGGCGCTCTTCGCGGGCCTGACGGATCCATTCGCGCGCCCGCGTTTCGTCCAGGTTCAGGCTCTTCTGGAGTCGATCCAATGCGGCGAGCTTGCTGGCGGGAGAGGACGGGTCTTCCAGCAGCACGATCACCTCGGCGCGGCTACCCTCTTTAAGCTGGGGCGACTGCACTTCCACCCGTCCTCCAGCGCCGATCGTCACGGTTTGTCGAATCGCGGCCACCATGTGGAGGATTATACCGCCTTTACATCGCCTTCGCCTTCTCCCTCACCTCATCAATCGAGCCGACGTACAGGAACGCCTGCTCGGGCAGGTCGTCGGCCCGGCCATCGGTGATCTCCTCGAAGCTGCGGAGCGTGTCGGCGATCTTCGTGTACACGCCCTTTTTGCCGGTGAACTGCTCGGCGACGAAGAACGGCTGGCTGAAGAAACGCTCGATCTTGCGGGCGCGGGAGACGATCAGCTTGTCCTCTTCGGAGAGCTCGTCGACGCCGAGGATGGCGATGATGTCCTGGAGGTCGCGGTAGCGCTGCAGCATGTTCTGCACCTTGCGGGCGACGCGGTAGTGGTCTTCGCCGACGATCTGCGGGTCGAGGGCGCGCGACGCGGATGCGAGCGGGTCGACGGCGGGGTAGATGCCCTTGCTCGCGATGCTGCGCTCGAGGTAGATGAACGCGTCCAGGTGGGCGAACGCGTTGGCGGGGGCGGGGTCGGTTGGATCGTCGGCGGGGACGTACACCGCTTGGACCGACGTGATGGCGCCGTTCTTCGTGCTCGTGATGCGCTCCTGCAGCTCACCCATTTCCGTCGCCAGCGTCGGCTGGTAACCGACGGCACTGGGCATGCGGCCGAGCAGGGCCGACACTTCCGAGCCGGCCTGGGTGAAGCGGAAGATGTTGTCGATGAACAGCAGCGTGTCGGCGCCGGTTTCGTCGCGGAAGTACTCGGCCATCGTCAGCGCGCTCAGCGCGACGCGAAGGCGCGCGCCGGGCGGCTCGTTCATCTGGCCGAAGACCATGACGGTCTGGTCGATGACGTGCTTGCCGGTGTTGCCGATCTGCGCTTCCTGCATTTCCAGCCACAGGTCCGTGCCTTCGCGCGTGCGCTCGCCGACGCCGGCGAACACCGAGTAGCCGCCGTGCTGCTGGGCGATGCGGGCGATGAGCTCCTGGATGACGACGGTCTTGCCGAGCCCTGCGCCGCCGAACAGGCCGGCCTTACCGCCGCGGAGGAACGGCGTGAGCAGGTCGATGACCTTGATGCCCGTCTCGAACACCTCGGCCTTGGGGCTCAGGTCGGTGAACGGCGGGGGCTCGCGGTGGATCGGTCGATGCCCGCCGCCGGCGACGATCGGCCCGCGGTTGTCGATCGGCTCGCCGAGCAGGTTGAACACGCGGCCGAGCGTTTCCTTGCCGACGGGCACGGTCACCGGCCCGCCGGTGTCGGTCACGTCGATCCCGCGGCGAAGGCCGTCGGTCGAGCCGAGCGCGACGGCGCGGATCTTCCCGCCGCCCAGGTGCGATGCGACCTCGCCGGTCAGGCGGATGGTGGCGCCGTTGTGGGTGGAATCGATCTTGATCGCGTTATAGATGGCCGGGAGGCCGTCTTCGGGGAACTCGGCGTCGAACGTCGAACCGATCACCTGCGTGATCTTTCCAGTGGCGGGCATAGGCATTGTCCTCTTCCAGCTTTGCGCGAGGGTGACTTGGAGGCGCAACCATCAGGGGCGCGTCGACTCCAAGGGACGGGGGATTCTACCGATCCCCGGTCAAGCCTCAAGGCCGGCGTGCCGCGCGACCCTCGGACCCAATATCCACGAAATGGATGCTTTTTTCGTTGCATTGGTAACCCCATCGAGATTAATGTCCCCAAGCAGGGGGCATGTCATATCTTTGGGAGGTCTTGATGAGTGGGAAAACAGAGCTTGGGTCGCTCCCGAGCATGTTGGATCGGCATTTTCTCGCCACCGCCAGCGTCGCGGCGGCAGCGATCGGAATCGGTGGAACGGGCTCGTCCGCGGAGGCGGCGATCGTCTACAGCGGCCCGCAGAATCTGAGCGTCCCCAACTCGAACTTCGGGATGTACATCAACCTCGTGACCAAAGAGGTGGATTCCACGGACCCGCTCGACTTTGCGACCGGCTGGGACTTCAATCCCTACGTCGGGCAGACCTCAGGACGGTTCCGCTTTTTCACCACCCCTGCCTCGGATCTGGTGAACGGCGGGACGCTCGCCGGCGAGGAGAACGGCGCGAAGCTCGCCAGTGGCGCACTCATTGGTCCGGCCTCTACCTACACCACCATTGCCGCTCCGCTGCTCGCGACGCCCGACAATGCCGGCGCCGCCTGGGACGGCGCCAGCGCTGGCGGCACCGATTTTGTCGGCGTCCGGTTTACTGAGGCCGGTGTGAACGGCGGCAGTACGGTCTACGGGTGGATTCGCATCAACAAGCCTGCGAACGCGGTCGGTGCGATCATCGTCGACTGGGCCTTCGACGACGCGGGCGGCAGCATCAATGCCGGCGTGGTGCCGGAACCCGCTTCGTTGTCGCTGCTGGCGATGGGCGCGATCGGATTGCTTGCCCGGCGGGGCAAGGTCCAGCTTCGTCGTTCCGCCTGAGCGCCGCTATGTGTTGCATTGAATCTTGAAACGTGCTCGCGTCGCCCCCGCGGCGCGAGCACGCTTTTTTCCCCCAGCGCCGGCCTGATCCGGCGCGCGACATCTGCTTGCCATGTCCAATTCAGCGTCGTCCTCACGCCGTCGCGTGTTGCTCATCGGATGGGACGCGGCGGACTGGAAAATCCTCAGCCCGTTGCTCGACACCGGCAAGATGCCCGCGCTGGCGGGGCTGATCGATCGCGGCGTGGTCGGGAATATCGCCACGCTCACGCCGGCCCTCTCGCCCATCCTGTGGACCAGCATCGCCACGGGAAAACGGGCGGACAAGCACGGGATCCTCGGCTTCATCGAGCCCGTGCCGGATCAGAACGGCGTTCGCCAGGTGTGCAGCACGTCGCGAAAGACCAAGGCGCTGTGGAACATCCTGACGCAGTCGGGCTTCAAGACCCACGTGGTCGGCTGGTATGCGTCGCATCCGGCCGAGCCGATCAACGGGATCTGCGTGTCGAACCTGTTCGCCGACGCGATCGCCCCGCTCGGTTCCGACTGGCCGATGCCGAAGGGTGCGGTGCATCCGACCTCGCTGGCGGAGTCGATCGCCGCGCTTCGGGTGCATCCGGGGGAAATCGGGGACGCGGACCTTCGTCCGTTCATCCCGCGACTGGCGGAAGTCGATCGCTCGAAAGACAAGCGCCCTGCGAAGTTGGCGGCGCTGCTGGCGACGACCGCCTCGGTGCAGGCGGCCGCCACCGCGATCCTCGAAGCCGAGGAGTGGGATTTCCTCGGCGTCTACTTCGACGGCATCGACACCGCCAGTCATGATTTCATGCCCTATTTCCCGCCGCGCATGGCGCATGTCGACGAGCGCGAGTTCGCCCTTTATCGCGAGGTGATGGAGGGCGTTTATCGCTTCCACGACATGATGCTCGCCCGGCTGATCGCGCTGGCGGGAGACGACGTGACGATCATCCTGCTGTCCGATCACGGCTTCCACAGCGATCACCTGCGCCCGCGCGGCGCGGCGGCGCAGACGGCGGGGATGGGGGCGATGTGGCATCGGCAGTACGGCGTGCTGGCGCTGGCGGGCCCGGGCATTCGACGCGACGAGCGCATTCACGGCGCCACACTCCTCGACATCGCTCCGACGGTGCTCACGTTATTTGATCTCCCCATTGGCGAGGACGTCGACGGGAAACCCCTGCTCAGCGCCTTTGACGAAACACCCCAACTCAAGCGGATCCCGAGCTGGGACGCCGTGCCCGGCGAAGCGGGGCTCCATCCGCCCGATCTTCGCGTCGATCCCTACGCCTCGGCCGCCGCGCTGACGCAATTGGTCGAGCTGGGCTACCTCGAAGCCCCCACCGTCGACCAGCAGCACGATGCGGCGCTGGCGCGGCGCGAATCGCAGTTCAACCTGGGCGTCATCCTGCTGGATTCGGAGCGCCCCGCGGCGGCGCTGCCGATCCTGGAATCGCTCTGTCGCGAAAAACCGGAAACCGCCCGTTACGGCTCGGCGCTGGCCAGTTGCTACCTCGCCCTGCGCCGCTTCAGCGATTGCCGGGCGACGATCGAGCAGATGGCGGCGCGCGGACTTGACGACGCCGGCGAACAGGTGCTGCTGGGCGAATGCCTGGTCGCGGAAGGACGCTTCGATGATGCGATCGAGCAGCTTCGCCGGGCGCTCGGCGCCGCGCCGCACATCCCGCGGTTGCGCTGCTTGATCGGGCTGGCGCTGAACAGGCTCGCGCGGTGGAGTGAAGCGACCGAGGCGTTCGAAGGCGCCCTTCAGATCGATCCCGACAGCGCGGTGGCGCATTACGGGCTGGCTGCTACGTGCCTGGGAGCGCGGCGGCATGAAGACGCTGCCGGACATGCGCTGCGCGCGGTTTCGCTCCTGCACTTCTTCCCGGCGGCGCACTACACGCTTGGCGTCGCGCTCGCCCGCCTGAAACGATACGAGCAGGCGGCGCGGTCGATCGAGATCGCACTGACGATGCAGCCGGGCTTGCTCGACGCCCATCGCTACCTCGGCGCGATCTACATCCAACTGGGCGATTACGCGAAGGCGCACCTGCATCGCAAATCCGCCCGCCGGCTCTGGGAGGAGCGCTCGTCGCAGCGAAACGAAGCGGCGGCGACCCAACCCTGATCGCTGCCGCGCGCGCCGGCGCTGCACTCATACGCGTCAGAATTGAAACAGGCGCGCGCTGCTTGTCATCCTGAGGTACCCCGAAGGATCTCTGGCGTCCGAACACGGGAGATCCTTCGGAGTACCTCAGGATGACGGAGCGCGCGAATCAAGCCTGATCCGTATCATACGGATCGGGATGACAGCGCCCCGTGCGCACGTTTCCATCGTGATGCGCACTACGCGCGGTTTCGATACAGCGCGGGATCGACCGCCGCCTCCATCGCCTTCTCGTCCAGCTTGCCCCCGAGAAACAAATTGACCTCTGCCGCCGACGCCGCCGGCCGGCTGATGAGATCCGCATAGCGGACCTCGAGCACGCGAAACCGCTCGGGGTGCTCGGCCATCCAGCGCGTGCACGCCGCCAACTGCTGCTCGTACAGCCCGGCCAACTGCTCCGGTGGCAAGGCGGCGCCCGCGCGGCCCTGCCGCTGGAGCATCTTCGCCTGCGACGCCAGCACCTCGCGCACGTCGCGCCGCACGAGGATCACCTGATAGCGCAACGCCTGGCTCACCGGCAGGCGCGGCAGCAGGAGATGGATGACTTTCACCGCCTTGCCCGCGGCCTGGTTCAGCCAGTCCGTGCGCTGCCCGCTTCGCTTGACGTCGTCGAGCTCGAAATACCCGCGCGGGTTGTCCTCGTCCGGTGGGCGAAGCGCATCGGCAAGAACCGGCATGCCCCCGGATGCGAGCATCTGCATCATCAGGCTCGTGCCGGACCGGGGCAGCCCGGAAACGACCGTTACAAGCGAGTTGTCGGGACGTGCTGATGCCACCGAAGACGGAGTCTACGAGGCTCCGCCCACACATGCACGTGCGTCCGTTCAACCGCGTTATCGCCCCGAACCGACGCCGAACACCGCCTCCTCCATCACACCTTCTGCCCGACCTTCTCGCGAAAACAGGCTATCGGTCTGTCGCGATTTCTCCGATGACTTCCGTAGCGCGAGCGGGCATCGTAAGCTCTTTCGCGTCGGCGCGCCGCGGGGCGGGAAGGGATCCCCCGCGCAGCGTCGACAGCTTGCCGCCGTAAGCTGCTCGTTTCTTTCACCCATTCCACGGACGGTTCGACTCGCAGAGGTGCCGTATGGCCGCCGCCGCCCGTTCCGTGTGGAAGGGTTTCATTCAGTTCTCGCTCGTCTCCGTGCCCGTCCGCGCTTACGCCGCGGCCGCCAGCGCGGGGAGCGGGGGCGAGATCCGGTTGAACCAGCTCCACGCCGAGTGCAACAACCGCATCAAGTACCAGAAGGTCTGCCCCGTTCACGGCGAAGTGAAACAGGACGAGATCGTCAGCGGGTACGAGTTCGCCAAGGACCAGTACGTCATCATCGACCCGGCGGAGATCGAGAAGCTCCGCAAGCCGAGCGAGAAGGCGATCCAGATCGACGCCTTCATCAAGCCCGACGCGATCGACGAACGCTACTTCTCCGGGCGCACGCAGTACCTGCTGCCCGAAGGCGCGCCGGCGTTCAAGGCGTACGCGCTGCTGCACCGCGCGCTGGTGGAGACCGGCCGGGTGGCGTTCGCGAAAGTGGTGCTGGCCGGGAAGCAGCAGCTCGTCGTCGTGCGCCCGCTGGAGAATTTGCTGGCGATGTCGTTCCTGAACTACGCCGCCGAGGTGAAGCCGGTCGCGGACTTCCGCGACGAGTCGCCGACGGTTGAGGTGGATCGCAAGGAGCTGGACCTGGCCAAGACGCTGACGAAGTCGCTGGCGGTGGACGACTTCGACCTGGCCGAGCACGCCGACGACTACAAGCAGAAGCTGACGCAGTTGATCGAGGCCAAGCAGAAGGGCGAGGAGATCATCTCGAGCGGCCCGGCCGAGGCGGCGCAGCCACAGGTATCGAACCTGATGGAAGCGCTGCAGGCGAGCCTGGCGCAGGCGAAGAAGGCGGCGCCGGCGGCGAAGGGCAAGCCCGGCAAGCTCGTCGCCCCGAGCGTGGGCGTGGCGGAGGCGAAGGAGACGAAGAAGCGGAAGAAGGCGTAATGGAGTAGTGATGAAGGCGGAAGGATGAAGGATGAACAGATGCCTCTCAGTGCGCTTCATCCCTCCTCCTTCATCCCTCATCCCTATTTGTTGACCGTGGTCGCCGACCCATCCATATCCGCCGCGTTGCCCACGTTCGTCGCGCCGATGCTGGCGCGCGCGGGTCGACCGTTCGATGACGATCGCTATCTCTTCGAAGTGAAGTGGGACGGCATGCGCTCGCTCTGCTATGTCGACGGTCCCGGCGTCGTGCGGCTGGTGAATCGGCGCAAGCGCGACATGAGCGTCCGCTACCCGGAGCTGTGCGACTGTTTCCGCGCGCTCCCGCCGGGCGTGATCCTCGACGGCGAGATCATCGTCCCCGGCGCGGGCGGCGCGCCCGATTTCGAGCGCGTGCAGCGCCGTGAAGCGGCGCGTAACCCGATGGACATCCCCACGCTCGCGCGGACGACGCCGGCGACGTTCGTCGTCTTCGACCAGCTCTACGCCGACTTCGCCTCCTGCATGGACGAGCCGCTGCGCGACCGGCGCGAGCGCGCGCGGGAGACCGCCGGCCGGTGCGGATCGAAGCAGATCGTCTTCTCCGATGGCGTCGTGGGCGAGGGGTTCGCGTACTTCGGCGCGGTCGTGGAGCGGGGCCTGGAGGGCGTGATGGCCAAGCGGCTCGACAGCCGCTACTTCCCGGGCAAGCGCACCGACGCGTGGGTGAAGATCAAGCGGCACCAGGACATGCCGTGCGTCGTCTTCGGCTTCGTGCCGGACGAGGAGAATCGAAAGGATTTCTCCAGCCTCGTGATCGCGGCGCCGGACGCCGGCGGCGCCCTGCGCTGGGTCGGTCGGGTCGGCAGCGGGTTTAACGAGGCGGCGCGGGCGGCGGTCAACGCGTTCCTCTGGTCGCACCCCGCGGCCGAGCCCGTCGTCGCGTGCGACGACCGGCAGGCGCGGTGGGTCGAGCCTTCGCTATACTGCACCGTGCGATACCTTGACC
>JBAUGM010000471.1:0-10889 GCA_049679725.1 Tepidisphaeraceae bacterium | reverse complement strand
TTCAGCAGGATCTGGGCACGTCGCACCTTCTGGCTGGTGCCCTTGAACTTCCTGACGATCTCGGCGAGTTGTTCCCTCTCCTCATCCGACAAGCGAACCACATACTTCTTTTGCACCTGAGCCTCCTGGCTCAATGCCGGCTACAAGCAGCCGGGCAGGAGGATCATCGGCAATCCCAAACCTTAGACATGACAGAGCACTAGTCCTGCTCGTGCAACTGCGACACGGGCTTGCGGCCCGCGTAGCCGCCGTCGAGCTCGTGCCAGTGGGTGATCTTTTCCTCCCCGAGTTTCCAGCAGAGGTAGACGTCGCGGCCCTCGTGGCGGCCGACGAAGTCGATCAGCCCGGTCTGGTAATCCTTCAGCTCGCACCCGATGTCGGACAACTCGTCAACCAAGTCCTGCAGACGATCGACGGTCGAGTCGAGCTCCGCCTGCGCACCCTTTTGCTCGCCGCCTTTACCCTTCCCCAGCTTGAGTTGCTGCTTCGTCGCGCGCTCGTGGGCGGCGACGATGTCACTGACGATCCGCTTCACCAGGGGGATCGAGCGGTTGGCCTGCTCGACGGTGAACTTGCGGACCGGCTGAGAAGGGGCGGGACGCTTCTGGGGCGTAAAGAACTGAGGACCGGCCATGGACGTGATCCTTTCTCGTCTCCGCGTGACCGCGGGCCCGTCGGCAACCACCGGCACAAATGTCCGGCCTGATTGTGACGCCCGTGCGCTGGTAGTCAACGCGCCACTGAAGACGTTATCGGCAAATGTTATGCCGCGCGTGTAAGCGAGGAAAGGTGCGCGAGCAAAGCGGACTGAAGCGTTGGCCCACGAACGTGCTACGGGCGATAGGCGCAAAAACGACCGGCCTATGTGAGCACGGTGACAATCCGCCGACCCGCCCCCTGACGATCCTGGCGAGGCGCGTCGTCCTTCGTGCAACCGAGCGCCGTTCGATCCACCGTTTGCGCGACGCGCGCTTGCCGCTACAGTCACCCCCACTTGCGAAAGAGGTGCATGAAGCGACCGACGCGCACGAAAACGAAAACCCAATCCCCCGCCGGCGGCGCGCGCGGCTACCCGCGGCCGCAGCTCCAGCGAGCGGCGTGGACAAGCCTCAACGGCACGTGGGACTTCGCCATCGACAAGGACGCGATCCTGCGCCTGCCGCGCGATGTCAGGTTCAACAAGAAGATCGTCGTCCCCTTCGCGCCCGAGACGCCCGCAAGCGGCGTGAACGACACGGGCTTCTACGACGCCGTCTGGTACCGCCGCGCGTTCGACGCGCCGAAGCTCGGGCGAGATGAACGCCTCATCCTCCACTTCGGCGCCGTCGACTACTCCGCGAAGGTGTGGCTCAACGACCAGCTCATCGCCACGCACGAAGGCGGCTACACGCCCTTCTGCGCCGACGTCACCGACCAACTGAACGGCCGCGGCGGGCGGAACACGATCGTCGTGCGCGCCTACGACGATCCGCAGGACCTCGCCAAGCCACGCGGGAAGCAGGACTGGCTGCGCGAGCCCCACTCGATCTGGTACCCGCGCACGACCGGCATCTGGCAGACCGTCTGGATGGAAGTCGTGCCCGCCGCGCACATCGCATCCGTGCGCTGGACGCCGAACCTCCAGCGCTGGGAGTTCGACCTTACCGTGCGCCTCGCGGGGCCGAAGCGCCAGAACCTGCGGCTCATGGTTCGCCTGCGCAACAAGGGTCAGGTCATCGCGGAAGACCTCTACTCGTTCTCCGGTCGCGAGGTCCGGCGAAAGATCATGCTGCCGGACCCCGGCATCGACGATGCCCGCAACGATCTGCTCTGGTGGCCTTGGGCGCCGAACCTGATCGAGGCAGAGCTGGAACTGCAGGACGCGAAGGGCAACATCCTCGACGACGTCGCGAGCTACACCGCCATGCGGCAGGTCGCCGCCCAACGTGACAAGTTCATCCTCAACGGCCGCCCGATGCAGTTGCAGCTCGTGCTCGACCAGGGCTACTGGCCGGAGTCCGGCCTCACCGCGCCGGACGATGATGCGCTCCGCCGTGACGTCGAGCTCGTCAAATCCATGGGCTTCAACGGCGTCCGCAAGCACCAGAAGATCGAGGACCCGCGCTTCCTCTACTGGGCCGACCACCTCGGCCTGCTCGTGTGGGAGGAGATGCCCAGCCCGTACACGTTCAACGACAAGACCGTGCAACGGCTCACGCGCGAGTGGACCGAAGCGATCGAGCGCGACGTCAGCCACCCGTGCATCGTCGCGTGGGTGCCGTTCAACGAATCCTGGGGGGTGCCCGATCTGCCGGAGGTGAAGGAGCAGCGCGATTTCGTCCGCGGCGTCTACTACCTGACGAAATCGCTCGATGGCACGCGACCCGTCATCGGCAACGACGGCTGGGAGATGGTCGCCAGCGACATCATCGCCATCCACGATTACGACGGCTCTCCGCAGCGCATGGTCGAGCGCTACGCGCGCAACGACGCGAACCTCGCCACCCTCTACGCCAGCGAGCGCCCGGGCCATCGCCAACTTCTGCTCGACGACTGCCCGCACAAGGACAAGCCGGCCATGCTCACCGAGTTCGGCGGCATCGCGTACCACAAGGACACGGAAACCACCTGGGGCTATCGCCGCGCCGGCTCCGCCGAGGAGTTCAAGAAGCAGTATGCGGACCTGCTGCGCGCCGTCCGCTCGATCCCCTTCTTCGGCGGCTGGTGCTACACGCAGTTCACCGACACGTACCAGGAAGCGAACGGCCTGCTGTACATGGACCGGACGGCGAAGATTCCGGTGGAGGACATCCGGCGAGCGACGAAGCCCGAATGACGAAACCAGAATGACGAACAAATGACCAAGCCCCAATGACGAATTTGGGCTTCGTCATTCGTCATTGATTCGTCATTCTGGTTTCGACATTCGGGCTTCCCGCTAGCCCTTCATCCCGCTCATCGCCATCCCCTGAATGAAGTAGCGCTGGAAGACGAAGAACAACACGATCACCGGCAGCGTCATCAGCACGTTGCCCGCCATGATCAGCGTCCAGTCGATGCCGGAGGTGAAGTCGGTTCGCATGCCCCAGAGGCCCAGGCTCAGCGGGAATTTCGCCTGGTCGCGCAGGTAGATCAGCGGCCCCATGAACTCGTTCCACGCGGCCATCGCCGTCATGATCGCGATCGCCGCGGCGGCGGGTTTCACGAGGGGAACGATCACGTACCACCACGTCTGCACCGCGTTCAGGCCGTCGATGCGCGCGGCTTCTTCCAGCTCGCGGGGGATCGTCTTCATGTGCTGGACCATCAGGAAGATGAAAAACGCCCCGCCGAACCACGCCGGGACCCAGAGCGGGTTGAGCGTGTTGTACCACCCCAGCTCGCGCCAGATCATGAAGGAAGGGATCATCGTCACCTGCGCGGGCAGCATCATCGTCGACAGCAGCAGCACGAACGCGACCGACCGCCCGGGCCAGCGCAGCCGCGCGAAGGCGTACGCGACGAACGTGCTGCTGAACAGCGTGCCCGCCGTGCAGAGCGCGACGAGGATCAGGCTGTTGAGCATGTACCGCCAGAACGGGACGTGGTGGAACGCGCGATCGTAGTTGAACTGCATCTTGGCGCCGATCGCCGCGAGCGTGGAGCTGGGCGAGAGCGTCAGGCGCAGCGTTGCCTTGCGCGGCTCATCCGATGGGGTCGTCGAGACGAGCTTCAGCGGCGTCCAGATCTTGTTCTTATACGTGTCGTCCTCGAACGTCGGCGGCTGGAGCAGGATGCTCGCGGGACGAGCCTGCGCGAGGTACGTCGGCCGCTGGCCGACCCAATGCTGCCCGCCGACGTCGAGCGTCGCGTCGACCCGGTGCCAACTGCTGTCGGCCTTGTACGAAACCATCAGCCGATGAAGCTCGGCGAAGTCGGTCGGGCACTGGAAGTCATAGCGGAGGACGATCGGCTCGGCGCCGCCGGAGCGGAAGCCATAGCGGAGAGACGCGCCGCCCTCCGGCATCGCGACGAGCTGCGCGTCGCCGGACTCGACCTTCCACGTGCGCGCGATCGCTTTCGGGTCACAGACCGATGTGACGTGCGCGTCGAGCGTGCGGAAGAGCAGGCCGCGGATTTCCAACCGCGCGAGACGATCGGCCAGCGCCTCGCGGATCGCCGCCGGCGTGAGCAGCGCGACGAACGCGTCATTCAGCGGCCCCTCCGCGCCCGCCCACAGCTTCGCGGGAATGCGCGGGGTCAGCCGATTGAGCAACAGCGCCGCCGCGGCGGAACGATGTTCGGGCGTGGCGGACGATGCGCTGGCGTCGCGTTCCACCGCCGACCGCGTGGCCTCCGCGAGCATCGGGACGAACTTCTGGAAAGTCGAGAGGTCGATGCCGATCGGCTTCACCGGCTCCGGCGCACCGCGCACGTACGGCGAGCGGTCGACGAACCGCGGCGTCGTCGGCAGCCATCGGCCGTTCGTCAGCTCATCGTCCGTCTTCATGCTCGTCGCCACCATCCACACGAGCGGGAAGACGAAAACGCCGACCCCGCTCAGCAGGATCAGGTGCAGCCACCCGCGCGCGACGAAGTAGCTCGCCAGCGGCGGCGGCGCTTTGCGGGCGCGGCGCAGCGCGCGAAGTCGCTCACGCCTGCTCATAGTGCACCCACCGTTTGCTAAGCCACAGCTGCGCCAGCGTCAGGGCGAGCACCACAAGGAACAGGATCCACGCCAGCGCCGATGCGTACCCCATGCGGAAATACTGGAACGCATTCTTGAACAGGTAATACGCGTAGAACAGCGTGGAGTCGGCCGGGCCGCCCTCGGTCATGATGTAGCTCTCGCCGAAGATCTGCATCGTCGCGATCAGGCCGATGATGAGGTTGAACAGGATGTACGGGCTGAGCATCGGCACGGTCACGTTGCGGAAGCGCTGCCACGGGCTGGCGCCGTCCACCTTCGCGGCCTCGTACAGCTCCTGCGGGATCGACTGGAGCCCCGCCAGCCAGATGATCATCGCCCCGCCCGCGGCCCACACGCGCATGACGATCAGCGACGGCTTGCTCCACGCTTTGTCCTGCAACCAAAGCGGCAGGCTGAAGTGGAACGTCTCGCCGATCAGCGAGCTGATGCCGCGCTCGATCGCCTGCAGCGCCGACGTGTCGTAGAGCCAGATGAGAAATGAGTTGATCAACCCGTAGTTCGGGTTGAACGCCCACACCCACATCAGGCTCGACGCGACGAGCGGGATGATCGCCGGGACGTAGAACGCCGAGCGGTAGAACCCGATCCCGCGCACGGCGTGGTTGAGCAGCAGCGCGATCGAGAGGCTCACGATCAGCGAGATCGGGATGCCGATGACCATGAAGAGCGTGTTCAGCAGGCTGCGGTAGAAGATCGGGTCGCGGAACACCTCGACGTAGTTCTTCAGGCCGACGTAGCGCGCTTCGTTCAGCACGTCGTACTGCGTGAAGCTGAACACGACGCTGAAGAGGATCGGCCCGCCCACGAGGACGATGAAGCCGATCATCCACGGCGACGCGAAGAGCATCGCCGCGCCAAGCTCGCGCTTCTTGTACCCGTACTCCACGCGCCGCCGGCGATACGCGACGATCATCGCCGCGAACGGCGCCGCCACGAGCGCCGCGTAGCCCCACAGGTACGGCCGCCAGTTCACGATCCTCGGCGGAGGGGGCGCGAGGTGCTTGTCGAGCTCCGCCTGCACCGGCCGCTGCATCGTGCGCAGCGCATGCTCGACTTCATCGACGCCGAGGCGCTTCGCCTCAGCCGCAAGCGAGTGCCGCGTCGCGGCGTCGAAGGCGCGGACCTGCTGCCCCCACATCAACTGCCCCACCGGCGTCACCGGACGGATGCGCGTGTTCGGCAGCATCGCGCGCACCGTCTCGTACCCGCGCTTGAACGGCGCGGGAAGCGTCGGATCACCGTCGACGTACTTCGCGACGAGCCGCTCGAAGAAGACGCGGTTGACGTCGATCCCCGGCAGGAACAATCGCCCCTCCGCCTGCCGCTGCTCCTGCTTGCCCGCCTGCGCCAGCCGCACGGCTTCCCATGAGCGCAGGTACTTGATCAGCTCGAACGCCCCCTGCTTCTGTCGCGCCGTCTTCGGCACGACCAGCGCGTACCCGCCCGACCACGCCACCGGCTTTGCCCCCGCGTCCAGCCGATCCTGCGGGATCGGCGCCGCCGCGAGCATGAAATCCAGGTCCGGCCGCCAGTCCGCGATGTGGTTCATCGCGTTCTCCACGTCGATCTTCATCGCCAGCCGACCGAGCATGAACGGGTCCATCGCGGCCGTGCCCTGCACCTCCTCGAACCCCTTCACCTGCCCGACGCCGCCCAGGTCGTCGTAGACCTCGGTCATGAAGCGCAGCGCGCGCACGACGGGCGCCGCGTCCATCGTCACCCGCGTGCGCTGGGCGTTCATGAACTCCCCGCCTGCCTGCCACGCGTAGAGGTACAGCCAACTGTTCCCTGTCATCGGCCCGAAGCCGAGGCGCACGATCCCGCTCCCCTTGTCGCCGCCGACGCGGTAGATCGTCAGCCGGTTCGCGTAGTCGCGCAGCTCGTCCCAGTTCGCAGGCGCGCGCGGCTCCCCTTTGCCGTCGACGAGCCCCGCCTGCCGCAGCGCATCGCGGTTGATGAAGAGCAGCCGGATGTCGGTGGTGCACGGGATGCCGTAAACGCCGAACGCGCCACTCGATCCCGGCGGCCGATAGCTCGCCTCGGCCACCGCGTAGTCGTAGTACTGCGCAAGGTCCAGGCGATCGGGATCGTGCGGGTCCTGCGCGTCGAGCATCGGCTTGAGGTCCGCCAGCGCCCCGCGCGCCGCCCACTCGCCGATCGCGAACCGATCGAAGAAAACGACGTCCGGCGGCACGCCCCCGGCGATCGCGCTCATCAGCCGCTGCGCATCCCCCGTCAGGTCGCGCGCGGCGGCCTTGCTCATGACCACGCGATATTGCGGGAACTTCTTCTCGAACCGGTGGAGGAGGACCTCGACGTCTTCGCCGAGCGTCGAATGCCCCCAGAAGACGATCGTCTCGCGGCCGTCCGGCGCGACTTCGGAGGTGCTGTGAACGGTCCACCAACCCAGCAGGCCGACCAATACAACGACGAGACAGACGACGATCCACAGGGGAACTTGTCCGCGCCGCACGGGTCGCAAGCCGATGAACCTCCGAGTCTGGTGAAAGCGCGAACGACTCGCCAAGCCGCCGCACGCATAAGGCTACCCCGCCGCCGGGATTCCGCAACTTTGGCGAGGCGGTGGTTTCTGGAGCGCGACCGGGACATCTTGCGGCGCGAGGGCGAAAGGAGACGGGAAGCGGAGAACTTCCGGCGGGAAGGAACTGGGGTACTAGGATTCGAACCTAGACAAAACGCTCCAGAGGCGTTTGTGCTACCGTTACACCATACCCCAAATTGTGCGGCCGGCCCGAGGGGCCATCGGCGGAAGTCTATCCAGAACCTTAAGACGATCAAGCGGGCGGGCGGGTTCGGCGGCAATCCACGGCGATCCACGGCATCCACGGGCGCGGATTTCGAGAATGGGCGAGTTTCGACGTTCGAGCTCGGCTGCGCCGTCGCCCCTCACCCCCAACCCTCTCCCCCGCCTCTACCCCGAGCACCGGTGAGAGGGAGGTCGGTTCTCTACTTTCCAAACGCCTTCTTCAAGAACTTCACGCCCTTCGCCGCAATGTCCTGGTTCGACGGCTCGATCTGCCGCCAGATGGCGGCGGCGCGGGCGATGACTTTCACGTCGGTGGTGAAACTCTCGATGACCACGTCGCCGTCGTACTTGATGCTCTTGAGCGCCTTCACGATCTGGGGCCAGGCGATGTGGTCGCCGCCCGGCGTGCCGCGGTCGCTGCCGCAGGCGTGGACATGGGCCAACAGCTTGCCGACCTTCCTGATCGCCTTCGCCTGGTCCTTCTCCTCGATGTTCATGTGGAACGTGTCGAGGTGCACCTTCAGGTTCGGACTGCCCACGTCTTTGACCATCTTCAACGCCTGGTCGGCGGTGTTGATGAAGTCAGTCTC
Source organism: Tepidisphaeraceae bacterium (assembly GCA_049679725.1). Classification (GTDB taxonomy): domain Bacteria; phylum Planctomycetota; class Phycisphaerae; order Tepidisphaerales; family Tepidisphaeraceae; genus DASYWJ01. The sequence continues at coordinate 2,863 of JBAUGM010000471.1, read as the reverse complement.
AAAGCGATTGAGCGGCTCGAGCGCAATCGTCACGCCTTTCCGCTCCGCGTGCTTGGCGATCTCCTTCAGGTGCTTGACCACCGTCTTCCACTGCTTCGCGTACTCCTTCGGCTCCACCGCATCCGCCCGGCCGACCGCGCTGTACACCGGCCCGATCACGCTCGCATGACCCAGCGCCGCCGCCTGGTCGATGATCGCCTTGAGGTACGTTTTGCCCGTCTCCTGATTCTCCGGCGTGCCGCGCAGGTCGCGATCCGGTCCCATGCACGCGCACACGCTGCCGCACACGAGGCCGGCCTTGTCGAGCGCGCGCTTGACGTGCGCGGGGTCGATGTGTGATGGGTCCTCGATCGGGATCTCGACGCTCTCGAATCCCCACTTCTTGAACTGCCCGAAGAGCTTCGTGGAGTCGTTGGTGAACGGGGACGTGAACAGGAAGGTGTTGATTCCAAATCTCATGGTGCGGCGATTCTCCCCGGCGAGCGGAAAATCTCAACTGCGAGAGGAACCGCTTCACCTAAAACCACCGATCGAACTTGTCATCCTGAGGTACTCCGAAGGATCTGGCGGCGAACGTGAGGGCCTTCCGCTCCTGGCTGGATCCTTCGGAGTACCTCAGGATGACAACCTCGTGGGCCGCGAGCAATGCTGCTTTACGGTTGGTCGGACAACCGGACCTGCGGTTCGCGCTCCGACAGCGACGCCTGCCACTCCAGCAGCGCGCGGCCGGCGCGGTCGGGCAACACGAGGCGGACGAACGCGGACCAGACGGTCCAGGCCGCGGCGGCGGCGCCGGCGATGATCGCGAACGTCATCAGCATGATCAGCGCGCGGTGCAACGTCAGCACCTGCCCCGGCGACAGCGCCTCGTCGTACCGCGAGCGCATCGACACGCCCCAGTGGAAGCCGAAGTAGAGGATCGTGCAGGTCAGCGACGCGAGGACGACCCCCACGAGCGCGCCGCTGCGCCAGCGAAGCAGCAGCAGACGAGAGAAGGCGCCGAAAGGGACGCCGAACAGCAGGAAGCAGATCACCAGTTCCAGGGTGATCTCGATCGGGCCGTAGTTGTTCGAGCGGCGGTTGTAGCCGTACGACCACTCCACGCCCATCGCCAGCCACGCGAACAGCAGCCAGCCGAACCAGTTGAGCTTGAAGAAGACGAGCAGTCCCAGCGAAAACGCGCGCAGCCGGCCAAGCGTGCGCTGCATGGCCGGCCGGAGGGTGTTGATCGGCTGGTGATGCCCGCACTCGGGGCAGTGGAACTGGAGGATCGAACAGTGCTCACACTGCACCTGCGGCAGCGCGTTGAGCGAGTATCCACAGCGCTCGCAGAACAGCGGCAACTCCGCCCCCAGCGGCACGCGCGGCGGCTTGGGCGGCGCGTCGTTCGTTCCGCCGGTGCGGATGCTGTGCGCTTGCGCCGTTGCCATCGTCGGCGATCCGTCGTCGTTCATGCGCCCTCCTGTCGTCAGAATCAAACGCGAAGAACGCAAAGAACGCAAAGAGAGATCGGATCAAAGAGGAATCAGATCGATCTCTTCCTTGGCGATCTTTGCGTTCTTGGCGATCTTTGCGTCAATCCCTTTTGGCTACGCGTATCCACCCGAAGATGTCGCCCCGCGCGCCGCACGGGCCGCTTCGCGCTCCTTCGCCACCCGGGCCTCGTACCCGCCTGCGCGGTACGCCGCCATCGGGTCGGCTTCGAGGTTGTTGCGCTGCCGCCACTCGGCGAGCAGCGGCTTCACATCGGTGTTGAATGCCGTCTTCAGGCACTCCTCGGCGTCGACGATGCTCATGCGCGTCTGCGCGTCGCGAAGCTTCTTGCGGTCGACGAGGCAGGCTTTCGCGTACAGATCCTGCGCGGTCGTCACCGTCTGGATCATCGCCTCGACCTTGGGCTTGAGGTTGTGGCTCTGGTCGATCATGTACGCGATGCCCGAGACGTCCTTGCCGTGCAGCTCGGCGGCGTTGCGGATCTCGTGGAAGATGCGGAAGACGGCATACGGGTCGATGCTGCCGAGCGTGAGGTCGTCGTCCGCGTACTTGCGGTCGTTGAAGTGGAACCCGCCGAGCATGTTCTCGTCGAGCAGCCATGCGACGATCTGCTCGATGTTCGTCGACTGGTAATGGTGCCCGGTGTCCACCAGCACCTTGGCGCGGGGGCCGGACTTCTTCGCGTAGAGATAGGCCATGCCCCAGTCGGCGATGTCGGTGTGGTAGAAGGCGGGCTCGAAGGGCTTGTACTCGACGAGCATCGTCATGTCGGCGGGCATCGCATCGTGCCACTGGCGCAGGGCGCCCTGCATGGAGCGCTTGCGGGTGACGATGTCGTCCTGGCCGGGGTAGTTCGTGCCGTCGGCGAACCAGAGGCTGAGCAGCTTGGAATCGACGGCCCGGGCGATGGAGATCGAGTCCATCACATGACGGTGCGCGTGCTGCTGGGCGCGCTCGTCGGGGCTGCAGACGGAGCCGTACTTGTAGACCTGGTCCTGGAAGAGGTTGGGGTTGATCGCGCCGATGCGGACGCCGTTCTTCTTCGCGACCTCCGCCGTGTTCTGCGCATTGACCCCCATGGAAAAATCCCACAGCACGTGCACGGCCACGCTCGGGCAGCAGCCGGTGTACTTATGCACGATCCCCGCGTCGGCCAGCTTCTCCTCGATCGTGCCGGCGGCGGCGGGCTGAAGGAACTTGCCGAACCGCGTGCCGGTGTCGGCGAAGCCCCAACTGGGGGTTTCGATGTCGAAGGCGTCGAGCAGCTTAAAGAGTGGTTCGCGTTCCATGCGGTTTGATTGATTTGTAGGGGCGAACCTTGTGTTCGCCCGTGATTGGCAAGTCACATCGGGCGAACACAAGGTTCGCC